>JBILRH010000031.1:0-14904 GCA_044372715.1 Sediminibacterium sp.
GTGCCAAGGCACAGGCAAGTAATTATCGTTTTTGCACCATCGAACCAAATACTGGTTTAGTAGATGTTCCTGATGAACGATTAGACAAATTAGCCGAACTGGTACAGCCCAACAAAATAATCCCTACACAAATGGAGATTGTAGATATTGCCGGCTTGGTTAAAGGTGCAAGTAAGGGTGAAGGTTTGGGTAATAAATTTTTAGGGAATATTCGCGAAGTAGATGCTATCATACATGTAATTCGTTGTTTTGAAGATGAAAATGTTTTAAGAGAAGAAGGCGCTATCAATCCGATTAGCGATAAAGAAATCATTGAAACAGAATTACAGTTAAAAGATTTAGAAAGTGTAGAAAAGAAAATGCAACGAGTGGAGAAAATGGCTCGTGTTGGATCTGACACCAAAGCAAAAGCAGAATTCGAAATTTTATCTAAGTGTAAAGCGCATTTAGATGCTGGAAAAGGTATTCATACATTAGGTTTAAGTAAAGAAGACAAAGCCGCCATTGCAGATTTATTTTTATTAACAGACAAACCTGTGTTATATGTTGCCAATGTTGATGAAGCTTCTATGCATACTGGCAATGCTTTTTCTGATAAATTAAAAGCTGTAGCTGAGGCCGAAGGCGCACAAGTAATTGTAATGTGCAATAATATTGAAGCACAGATTGCAGAAATGGACAATGCCGATGATAAGCAGATGTTTATGGAAGAATACAAAATGACAGAACCTGCTTTGAACCGATTAATTAGAACCACCTACAAGTTACTAACCCTTGAAACATACTTTACTGCAGGGGTACAAGAAGTAAGGGCATGGACTATTCATCATGGGTGGAAAGCACCACAAGCAGCCAGTGTAATTCATACAGATTTCGAAAAAGGCTTTATTAAAGCAGAAGTAATTGCCTACGATGATTTTGTGAAATACGGCAGTGAAGCAGCTTGTAGAGACAATGGCCGTTTAAGAATCGAGGGAAAAGAATATATTGTTAAGGATGGAGATGTAATGCATTTTAGATTCAACGTTTAGCAATAACCATCAACCAATAACCAATAACCAATAACTATTACACATGTTATCGTTTTGGGAGAAAACAAGTTTTTATGCTAGAGCAGACATTGCCATTATTGGCGGTGGGTTAATGGGCTTATGGACAGCACTTGAATTAAAAAAACAATCTCCCAATATATCAATTACAATATTAGAAAGAGGTACTACCCCAATTGGAGCATCAACACGAAATGCAGGATTTGCTTGTTTTGGAAGTTTAACAGAATTACTATCTGATGAATCTTCTATGGGAACCAATGCAATGTTGGAAATTGTTGAAATGCGTTTAAAAGGAATTGAAAAAATCAAATCTTATTTCAGCGCTCAGCTAATTGATTTAGATGAATGCGGCGGATATGAAGCATTGAATTCAATCGATTGGGCCAATCAATTAAATGATCGGATTGCATATATTAATCAATTGCTCACTCCAATAATTGGTAACCATGATTGTTTTTCAAATGCCAGTAGCAGAATCGAAAGTATTGGTTTGAAAAATTTTGACCATTTGGTGTTTAATCCTTTAGAAGCCGGAATTCATAGCGGTAAATTAGTAAGTGCATTAACAGCTTTGGTGAAAGAAAAAGGAATTCGGATATTGAATGGAATGGAAATAACAAGTTGGGAAAAATTGAATGATAAAGTAATTGTATCAACCAATAAAAATCAATCAATAACAGCCAACCAAGTATTGTTTTGCACCAATGGATTTACCAATGAATTATTACCGGAATTAAATATAGCACCAGCTAGAGGTCAAATTATTTTAACAGCACCCATCAATGGGCTTTTAACAAAAGGTACTTTTCATTTTGATGAAGGATTTTATTATTGGAGAAATATTGGCGATCGAATTCTTTTAGGAGGCGCTAGAAACAGCGATTTCACCAATGAAGCAACCACCAGTTTTGAAGGATCAGATTTAATCAGGAATAAATTGGTTGATTTTTTAAATAATCATTTGCAAACCTCGGCCCCAATTACCATCGAACAAAGTTGGAGTGGAATCATGGGATTTACTAAAAACAAACTCCCATTATTTGAACGAGTTGAAAAAAACATTTCAGCAGCTATTGCTTGCAATGGAATGGGTGTTGCCCTCACCCCTATTTTTGCAGAAAAAGTGGCTTATCAATTATTACATTAGCTTTAACTTCGATTTGGCCAATTCTTTCTTAATTTTATTTCAATTCATTGTATGAACAAGATCATTTTAAGTTTAGTTGTTGTATTTCTTTTTATCGGTTGCAAAAACACCGAACAGCAAGATGCAATCGTAAATAATACAATTCCCTCCCCTGCTTCCATTCAATACGCTTTATTGAAAGTGTACCCGCATGATACATCTTCCTATACACAAGGGCTTTTCTTTCATAACAATAATCTTTATGAAGGAACTGGATGGAATGGACAAAGTAAGTTAATGATGGTAGACATCAACACTGGCAAGTCAATCAAAAAAGTAGAATTGCCTTATGAATATTTTGGAGAAGGTATCACTTTGATGAATAAGAAGATTTATCAACTTACTTGGCAAGATCATAAAGTAATTGTTTATGATGCAGGCACTTTTAAAAAAATAGCTGAACTAGAATGGCCCTACGAAGGTTGGGGGCTAACCAATAATGGCAAGCAGTTAATTATTAGCACTGGTGGTAGTAATTTGTATTTTGTAAACCCTGCTACGATGAAGATTGAAAGAACCCTTGGTGTATCTGACAACAACGGATACATTGATAGCATTAACGAATTAGAATTTGTTAATGGATCTATTTATGCCAACAAGTATATGACGGATTTGATTCTGAAAATAAATCCTGAAACAGGTATTATTGAAGGGAAAGCCGATCTTTCTAATTTAATGAAAGAATCTGGTTCGGCTTATGATCCAAGAACTATTGACGCCGGATTTGTATTAAATGGAATAGCCTACAATCCTGCCAATCAACACTTTTTTGTTACAGGAAAACGCTGGCCTTTTTTGGCAGAAATAACATTCAAATAATCAGATCAAATTAGTTGATTGGCTCAAAAACATAAATAATTGAACTACATTTTTGAGCGTTGAATAAAGTTTTTATATTGGATATTAAACCGATATAAAAAGCTTTTATCAAATTTGATTTCCCGTTTTTATATTGTTCACTTAACATAGAAACGTAAAAAGAATCAAACCACATTGGATAATGCGCAATTAGTTTAAAACCATTGATTGAAGCCAATTTCTCCATTGATGCTGGTGAAAAATGATAGAGATGTCTTGGAACATCATAAGCTGCCCAATATTGTTGATAATAACTCGCATCATATGAAGTATAATTAGGAACCGCAATTACTAGTTTTCCTTCAGAAGAAATCAATCTTTTAAAATGAACCCAATAACCTGTTAAATCGTGCACATGCTCTAACACATGCCAGAGAGTAATTACGTCAAATGATTGGGCTTCTAAATGATCTATTTGAGCGGATTCATGAAGTACTAAGGCATAATTCTGTAAAGCTAAATTTCTAGCAGATGCATCTGGTTCTAAGCCAACAACTTCCCATTTGTTTGATTTCATTGTTTTGGCAAACGCGCCCGTACCAGCTCCAATATCCAATAATTTTCCAACTGATTTTTTGGTAACCTTATGTATTAACTGCTGTTTTGATTTCAGCGTAAAATTTCTAACAATGTGGTATAAACGATTGATCAGCCCTTCTTTTGTATCACTGTGTGAAACATAATTATTGGATTGATAGTATGGGCCAATATGATTGATGTCAGGAATATTTTGAGTAAAGCGCAGTAAACAGATATTACAATGCCATATTTCAAATGATTGATTGCTTACAGTATAATCAATTGCTGTTATGATTTGATGAATGGATGTTGCATTACAAACCGGACATTTCGATAAATGAATATTTCCCTGCATAGCTTATACGTAATAAAACATTATCGCTCCTACTCCAATGAGGAATAATATGATTGCAGAAATCCACCAATTATCTGCTGGCACTTCAGATTCTTGACCTAATAAAGGGCTAATATCTTCTTCTTTTTGAGATGTTAAGTCCTTGAGTTGATTATAATCTATCTGCTCCTCTTTGTGGGGTATCGGATAAATTGAATCTAGTTGCACCTGTGGCATTAAATCTAGTTGGCTTTTTTCTGGGGTAAAAATAATATAGCCATTATCTTCTTTCTTTAGTGTTCCAATGCCCTTAATTAAAGCTCCCTGAGGAGATTTAATGGCTGATTTTATTTTGTATATATAATCGTGGAAAATACCAATGGCCACTACATCGTCTACCCCAAGTTCATTGGCTAAAAAATCAAAGAAATACTTATCAGCAGTAGCATGTTCTTGTGTGAATTGAATTAATTGAGTTGGAGCATATAATATTCCATTTACGGAGTCTAACCGTGCACCACTTGATTCAATTACAAGATTGCCAATATCAGGAATGCTCAATTTTTTGTTAAGCGAAAGATATTTATGCAAATATTGATTCATTTTTCCTCCGTTAATTAAAACGAATATACAACTCCTGCCATAACATTAAAACCAAAAACCGGATATTGGTTCCATCTTTGGTAAGTATTATTGAATAAATTGTTCATCTGAAGCCAAATTCGCCAATTTTGATGAATATCAAATTCTCCCCCAATATTAACATCTAGGCCTGGCGGAAGCCTACTTGGCGGAGTGGTAGCAGTTTTATACATACTACCCCCTAAATAAAAAAGGTCGGCTTTTAATTGAAGACCTTTCAATGGCTTCCATATAGAAGTACCTGTTATTTCTAATGGAATAAGACCCCAAGCATAATTGTTGACTGAAAAAGCATTGAATTGTGTAAAACTAGCTGATGCCAAAATAGACCAATTATCTTGTAGAGAATAGCCGAATTCTCCTGCAATTTTCAAAGCATTCATTGTAGATTCATAAATGATATTGAAGGTTTTACCATCGAATGGATCATTTAAGAACAAAGGTTGGTTTTTCAACTGTTGAAAAGCAATTTTTGCATTATAGGTAATATGATTACCCGAACTACCCTTAATTCCTATAAACTGTTGATTGATTTGTGTGTTTGATATAGAAGACAAAGGTCCAAGCCAAGGATTATAAGCAATTAGAGAACGATAACTATTCTTTTGGAAGTTTCCATCCCATCCTAATTGAAAAATCAATGGCTTATTATTCAACTTTGCTTCAGCCAATAAATTGGGCAACATGGTATAATTAGTATTATCCCAAGAAGGCCTTAATCCAATATTCAATCTAACATTTGGAGTATTAAACGATATTGCTGGATTTAAAGAAAATAAATTATTATTTATATTGGTGGTAAGGAATTTAGTATTGGCAATATCGGCTTCGAATGTTAATTTGAAAGAAATGATTTTACTGAAGGCTTTTTCTACTGGTAATTTAAAAATCAGGTTGTTCTCTGCTCCACTATTATTATCTGTGAATCGATAAACACTTAGTTGAGGATTAAAATTAACACCAGCTTCATTTGGTTGCTTATTTTTTGCTCCAATTTCCACTGCTACTGTATTGAATATTTGTTTTAACTGATCTTTAGAATAAACCAATGTTGAAGGAGAATATCCATATCTATATTGAGTAATTGAATTAAAATAACTATGACTGATTAATTCATATTTTTCATTCTGCAATATTGAAATTGCATCTAGATTTAATTTATTCATTTGCTGAGCAAATAAATTACTTTTTGAACCAATATAATCTGCCTTAATATTAGTGATCGATTTTTTTCCATCACCAAAAGAGAATCTACCCTCGCCAAAAAAAGTACTCAGATTACCTGCTCCAATTTTTAATTGATGTTGATTGGCCCAAACCATGCCAGAATCTGTAGGCATTGCCAATGGTTGAATAGTTATTGGATCGTAAGAGAAAAACAAAATCGAGGAAGGAACTTTGTAATTATGTGGAACAATGGATGTATCAATAATACTTGATGCAGCTGTAAAATTAATTTTAGCAGCATTTTGCAAAGAAGGCTTAAAATCGGAAGTGATAACCACTGTTTTATTACCAACTGTATCACTTTTATTCTCTTTAATCTCAATTAAAGAGGCATTTGACTGATTATTTATAACCGTTGAGGCCTTATTGATTTTGGCAGATTGCTTTTTAGTTTTTGTTGACTTTTTACTCGTTTGCTTTTTACTTTTTGATGATTTCTTACTCGCCTGTTTTTTCTTTTTACTTGCAGTGTAAGATTTGGTTGTTTTGCTTTTTTGAGAAGATTTATTTTTTTGAGCAGCAATATCATTACCAATCAATAAAAATATTGGCAAAAGTAAAATTATTATTATTCGATTAGCAATTGTATTCATCCTTTAACTATTGACCTTTAATGGTTTTTTCTTTTTGCGTAATAACTTGCAATAACTTTTCACCAGCAACTTTTTTAAGCTCAGTTATGCTTGCATTATCTGCAACACTTCTATATGTTGCTTCTGCATTAAATAAATCATTCTGCTTAAAATAAATATCTCCAATTAAAATATAACTGCTGGTTACCCAAAAATCGTAAGATCCATAAGTTTTGATTACTTCAAATGCTGCTTTTTCGGCTTCTGGTAATTTATTATTTAAATTGTGCAATTCCGCAACTCTATACTGGGCTTCTGCGGTAATTTCTGATTTACCAAAACTTACTAGTTTTTTATACTCAATTATTGCTTGTTCATTATTTCCACTCAATTGATATTTCTTTGCGATAACATAACCTGCCATTAATTGATCGTCTGCTGCAATTCCTTTCTGAGATAATAATTCAGTAGCATTTTGATTTGCAGCTTCGTATTGTTGTAACTTAAATTGACAACGCAATAAACCTCGCATTGCTTCTAAGCGATTTTCTTGTTGTTGAGCAATTTGTTTTAGCAATTCATAATACTTGCTAGCATCTTCGAAATTTTTTATGTCAAAATAATAAATTCTAGCAGATTGCAATGCACTTCGCTCTGCATATTTATTTGGAGACATCGAAGCTACTGCATTGTAAAAAGGCAAAGCAGCCAAGTATTGTTTTTGCACTATATTAATCTCCGCCAAAAAATAATTGGCTTCAACTTTATATTTTCCATTTGGAAATTTTAAAACATATTCTGCAAGACCAGATTGAGCTCCCAAACTATCTTTGGCTTCATATCTATTATAAGCCGAACGATAAGTTAATGAATCAGCCTCATTATTAGAAACAGTCTTTCCATTTATTTGCATTAATTGAATAAATTCCGATGGCTGCTGTTTTTCAATAAAAATATTCCTCACATATTCAACTGCAATATCTGTTTCAGAACTATTTGTATATTTATTTAATAGCACTTTAAACTGATCTAATGCGGGATCAGTTTTGTTTAAATTAAACAATGCAATACCCAACTTTAAATATCCCTGTGGATGGATTGATACAGCATTGTCATTGTTGATAATTTTATATAAAGGATTCAATGCACTATTATAATCCTCTTCAGACAAATAAGTATTGGCTATTTCTAACTGCGCTTGAGGAATCATTAATGAAATTGGATACTGCTTCTCAAGTAATTCGAGCAATTGTAGTTTTTCCTTTGGCTTGTTTAATGCACCAGCAATAATTCCTTTTTGATAGGTTGCATAATCAGCAGATTTCCAATCATTCTGTATTACTTGGTCATAAATAGAGATTGCCATTTGATAATTTTTACCCATAAAATAGCAATCTCCTATTCTTAAAAAAGCATCTTTTTCAATGTCATTATTGGCTCCAGTAGAAGATTTATTCACCAATTCAAATTGTTCTTTGGCCAATTTATAGTTTTCCAATTTTAGAAAACAATAAGCTAAATTATACCTTGCATTGGTAGAATTTACCTCCCCATTACGCAAAGGGTTTTTTAAATAATTCTGTAAAAGTCCAATAGCTAGGTCTATCCTTCCGGCCCGATACGATAATTCACCTTTCCAGAAATTAACCAATGACAATTTTTCTGTATTGTATTTTGCATTTACTATAGCATCTAAGTATTTTTCTGCCTCATTGATATTTTGATCATTGATTAATTCAACAGCTCTTCCATACAATAATGATGGATAAATTTTTTCTGCATTAATAGTCTTATTGAGAAGTTCATTGTAAATAGCTAGTCCATCTTTATAATTACTGGTATTAGACAATGCACTGATCAATAACTCTTTAGATTCATCGATATAACTAGTATTCGGATAATTTGAAATAAAGGCTTTAAGACTTGCTGCAGCCTCCCCAAAATATTTTAAATCATAGGTAAGTTTTGCATAATAAAAAGAGGAAACCTCTTTTTGAGTTGCATTACTATTGTTTGCTGCACAAAACTGAAATGCATTTCTAGCATTTTGTAAATCATTCACTTTTAGATACGCATCTGCAAGTAGATACATACTATTCTGAGCCAATGAATCCTCTGCCCCTCCTATTTGTTTAAATTCATCAATCGCTTTAGAATAAAGCTTTGCTTCATAATAGCAATATGCTAGTTCGTACAAATCGGTTCTTCTAATTTTATCAGTTGCCGCATGATATTTTTCTAGATAGGGCAATGCTTTTTCGAATTGCCTTTTCTCAAACCATAAATGACCTAACAATTGCTGTAATTGAACATCATAATAGAGATTAGATTCTCTACTAACACTTTCGCCATAACTCAAAGCCTTATCAATATCTCCATTGAAATAATACAATTCAGTAAGATAAAATGGCACAACACTCTTGTATGCCGGATCTTTATCTACTATCAACAAACTAGGTATAGCTTGATTGTACTGGTTATCATTAAACAATATAAAACCATAGTAATAATTGGCGTCAATATAATTAAGGTCATTGCTATCTTGACTTATACTATTAAAAAAAGGCTTTGCTTTGTCAAATTGTTTTGCAACAAAATAACAATAACCTTGATGAAATTTCATGGTAGAAATTTGCTCTTTGTTTAGATTGGCAAAATTGGATTGGTTGTAAAATTCAAGTGCAATTCCAAAATCCTTTTTTCTGTAAAAAAATTCACCTAAATAATATCCCACTATTTGTTTATAGGCACTATCAGATTCTATTTCTACAAAAGACTTAGCCAACTGTAATACAGATTCGTCATCTAGTTGCAAACCGCAAATAATATAATAAAATGTAGCCTCTTTTAAAACTAAGCCAGGCATTCTACTATTATTAATTCCATTTTTATAAAATAATGTAAATAATGGATAAGCCAAACTAAATTGTTGTTGTTGATACAATAATTTTGCTTGCTTGAAATTGGCGTCTGGTTCAATCAAGAACTGTGTTGATTGAGCAAGCATTTCCAATGAAAAATGCAACAATATAAAATATAGTAAAACTACTTTTCTAATCATAGAACAATCCTGTTGTATTTCGTGATAAAGATATAGGTAGAGTTTTGTAAGACTTTGTTAAGCCTTAATTTGTGGAAAAACAGCCGAAGGTTGTAAGTTTGTCAACAAATTGCTAAAATGTACGAACATTTCACTTCTTTAAGGGTTAGATATGCCGAAACAGACCAAATGGATATAGTGTATTATGGAAATTATGCCCAGTATTTCGAGGTTGGAAGAGCCGAGTGCATTCGAGATTTAGGATTCACTTACAAAAAAATGGAAGAAATGGGTGTTAGAATGCCCGTTGTTCAAATGGAAGCAAGGTTTTTAAGACCAGCTCATTATGACGATTTAATAACCATCAAAACCACGTTAAAAGAATTACCATTAAAACACGAAATACATTTCCACCACGAAGTATTTAACGAAAAGAAAAAATTAATTACTACTGGAAAAGTGAGTCTGTTTTTTATTGATATAAAAACTGGAAAATGGATTACCATGCCGGAAGATTTAAAAAAAGCATTATCGGCTTTTTTTAAATAATTATTGGGATAAAAGATTAATGAAAAGCGAAATAATGGATAAAATATTTGCATCAATTATAACCATAGGCGATGAACTATTGATCGGACAAGTAGTAGATACCAACAGTAGTTGGATAGCCCAAGAATTAAGCAAAATTGGCGTTACCCTAAAACATAGGGTTGCTGTTGGTGATATTTGGGATGATATTTGGCAAGCCCTTGATGAGGAAAGTAAATTAGCCGATATTATTATTATTACAGGAGGATTGGGCCCAACAGCAGATGATATTACCAAGCCATTGCTTTGTAGCTATTTTGATGCGCAGATGGTTGTTCATCAACCAACTTTAGAGCATGTTCAATATATTTTTGAAAATATTCTAAAAAGACCAATGATTGAGCGCAATGCAAAACAAGCTGAAGTGCCCAACAATTGTACTGTACTGAAAAACGAAAAAGGCACAGCACCAGGAATGCTCTTTAAAAGGGATGGAAAAATATTTGTATCGTTACCAGGCGTACCGCATGAAATGAAATGGATCATGACAAACCATGTTTTACCCATGATTCCTCAGTTATATGAAACAGGATTTATTGAACATAGAACATTGTTAACTGCAGGGATTGGAGAGTCCTTTTTAGCAGAAATGATTCAATCATTTGAAAAAGCATTACCAGCTCATATTAAATTAGCCTATTTGCCCAATTTTGGTATGGTAAGATTAAGACTATCTGGATGGGGGTCGGATCAACATACACTAATCAACGAAATAAATGGCTTTTTTGATAGCTTAAAAGAATTAGTAAATGCATATTTAATTATAGATGAAGACCTGCCCATTGAAGTTGCTGTTGGTAATTTATTAAAAGCAAGGAATGAAACCGTGTCAACGGCCGAAAGTTGCACAGGTGGTTTCATAGCGCATATGCTGAGTATTCATCCTGGTTCCTCTATTTTTTTTACTGGTTCAATTATATCTTATGCCAATATCATAAAAGAAACCATGTTAGATGTGTCGCATGAAACACTCACTACTGTAGGGGCTGTTAGTGAAGAAGCAGTGGTACAAATGGCTAAAACCGTAAGAAATTCTATGAATACCCATTATTCCATTGCTGTAAGTGGTATTATGGGACCTGGGGGCGCTACCAATGAAAAACCGGTAGGATTGGTATGGATTGCTGTTGTGTCGGCTCATAGAGTAGTATCAAAATCCTTTAACTTTAGGTTTGACAGAAGGCGAAATATAGAATTAACAACAAGCAATGCACTAAACATGTTAAGAGCTTTAATTGTGGATAATAGTAGGGAAAATATATAGGCTTTACTATTATATTTGCTTTTTAGTAGTGTTTTGTGCATTCAAAATAATACTATATCGAAAGGGTGATGTAATTTTTACCCACTAAAAAAGAAGTGACGATGCCAATAGCTGATTTAATCATGCCTAAATTAGGCGAAAGTATAATGGAAGCAACCATTCTTAAATGGCACAAGAAAGTAGGCGACCATGTGAATTTAGATGAGACTGTATTAGATATTGCTACCGATAAAGTAGATAGTGAAGTTCCTTCAACTGTTGCAGGTGTTATCACCGAAATTTTATTCAACATCAATGATGTAGTTCCTATTGGCACTGCAATTGCAAAAATAGAAACAGCTGCTACAGCAAACTCTGTTCCAACCCAAGCTGTTACTCCAGTTCAAATTACCGAAACAGTTCAACAGGCAGCTACTACAGTTAAACCAGAACCAGATCTTGCCAGTGAAGTACCATATTCTCCCAAATCAACAGCCATAGAAATATTGCCTAAGCCAGCTGTAAATCGTTTTTACTCGCCCTTGGTATTAAATATTGCGAATAGCGAAGGAGTTGGTTTAAGCGAATTAGAAAGAATACCAGGAACAGGAAATGATGGCAGAGTTTCTAAAAAAGACATCTTACAATATGTTGCAGATAAAAAAGCCGGAAAAATTACTGCAATTCCAGATACGCTTCAGACTGCACAAACAAATCCTGCATCTACTCTTCAGACAGTATTTCAGGCTCCACAAACAATAACTACTGCAACAATAGAAGAAAAAATTGTACCAGTTCAAGCAAGTATAGCACCTAATTATTCGGCTCCATCCACTCCAATTTCTACCTATTCGAATTCAATATCTTCATCAGGCAAATCATCTGATCCATCTAATGTAGTGCTTACTGGATCAACTGAAATTATTGAAATGGATAGAATGCGTAAACTAATTGCCAATCACATGGTAAATAGCAAGCATACAAGCCCACATGTAACGAGTTTTGCTGAGGCAGATGTAACCAATATGGTTATATGGAGAGAAAAAGTAAAAAAAGAATTTGAACAAAGAGAAGGAACCAAAATTACTTTCACACCAATGTTTATTGAATGCATAGTGAAAGTAATGCAAAACTTCCCATTGATTAATTGTTCATTGGATGGAGATAAGATTATCATTAAAAAAGATATTAATATTGGAATGGCTACTGCATTGCCATCTGGCAATTTAATTGTTCCCGTAATTAAAGGTGCAGATCAATTGAATATTGTTGGATTATGTAAGTCTGTGAACAATTTAGCAGATGCTGCAAGAAATGCACGATTAAAACCAGAAGACACAACAGGAGGTACATTTACCTTAACAAATGTTGGAACTTTTGGTAGTTTAATGGGTACTCCAATAATCAATCAGCCACAAGTTGCAATACTAGCTGTTGGTGCAATAAAAAAACGAGCTGTTGTAATTGAATCTTCAAAAGGTGATTCGATTGGGATACGCCACATGATGTATTTATCTTTAAGTTACGATCATCGCATTGTAGATGGAAGTATTGGGGCAAGTTTTTTAACATCAGTTGCCAAAGAATTTGAAAACTGGGATGTCAACAAACAATGGTTTCATTATATATAGCAATAGGCTTGATAAATAGATTAAACATTTATTTTAAAAAAGCCATCTTTCTGATGGTTTTTTTATTTGTAGCAAAAGCGAAAGGACAAACACCTGGCTTAGGCACATGGTCGGTTATTTCTAGTAAATATACCTTTGGCATTCATTGGAACGTTTTTTTTGAGGCACAATTAAGGTCGCAAAGTTTTTATAATAATTTCCACTATCATGAATACAAAGGCGGGGTTGGTTATAATTTCCAAAAAAGAATAAGCGCCATTTTGGCAATGGGTCATTATGTTACCTATCAACCAGATGGAAATTTCAAATCTCCACAATTAGGCAATGAATTTAGAATCTGGGAACAATTTGTACTTAATAACAACATCAATCGATTAAAAATAGAACACCGTTATAGAATTGAACAAAGATTTACGAAGGATGGCTATAGAAATAGATTCCGATATCGCTTAAATGCACTCTACCCCATCAACAATATAGTAATTAAAGAAAAGACATGGTATTTGAGTTTAAATAATGAAATTTTTCTAAATAATGATGGAATGGTCTTTGAACAAAATAGAATGTATGGTGGCATCGGATATCAAATGAATAAACAGTTTACACTACAAGTAGGTTTTATGAATCGTTGGGATAATTTTGGCCAGGGAAACCAGCAAAGCAAAAATTTCTTTCAAACTGTTCTATTATTTTCTCTAAACGAATTTAAATCAGGAAGAGAACTTCATCCAAGCTCAATTGATTAATTTTCATTTGTAAAAAAAGAAAATACAGTAGTTCCGTAATTCCTTACAAAGGAGAATCCCTCAAATTTTTCGTAAGCATTACGAGGTGTATGCTCCAATACAAAAAAACCTCCAGGAGCTATTAATTTTTGACTAATAATTTTTTTGGGCAATTCATCAATGGTACCAAGCGCATAAGGTGGGCCTGCAAAAATAAAATCAAAAGATTGAGTACAAGATGCCAGAAAACTAAATACATCCATTTTTAGAAGCGTAAAATCGGTTATACCCAACATCGCTGCATTCTTCGCAATAAATGCGTTCATAATCGGATCTTTTTCAACAATAGTTAAATTTGCCGCGCCCCTAGACCCCAACTCATAACTAATACAACCAGTACCGCCAAATAAATCAAGTGTTCGGATACCTTCGAAGTTCATTCGATTTTGTAGGATATTAAAAAGACCCTCTTTAGCTATATCCGTGGTGGGCCGTGTAAAAGGCATATTTGTTGGTGGTTGTATTTTTCTTCCACCCCATTTACCAGAAATAATTCTCATAAAGCCAACTTATAAAAAGGAGTAAAATAATGCGCAGGGTAATCTTTTTCAGCATTTCTAAAAACCCCAATGGGTGGTAAATTATCCATTTTTGTTCTTGAGAATATTTTTGCTAATTGAATATATATGTTTGATTCTAATTCAATCATTCCACTAATTTCTAGCGATAGATCCGATAATTCAAACTGATACTGTTGCACAATTCTTAACAAATAATACAAAACATCCTCTGAAGAAACATACCTAAATGATTGAATCAATTGAAATTGCTCATCTTTCCAAACAGCTATAATAAAATGATGGGTGTAAAATTGCAACTTAATAAACTGCTGGTCTATAATGGGCCTTTGCATCACATCATTCAATAAATTGGAATAAGTATGCGCAGTTTGAAAAATTACAAATTGCCTACCCAATAACTCAGTAATTGCTTTTTTAATCCTATATGCATTGATCAATACTTTAGTAGCAAGTAGTTTCTCGTATTTTACTTCGTTACGAATATTCTCTCCAAAAACCAAATTCAGGTAATCTTCTGCAGAAGTTGCAGTTAATAGTTTTTCAGGAACCATAATAGCTTCTTCAGTATTAAAATAACAGGTAACTTTTTTATAGCTATTATTGAATATTGTAGATCTGGTTTTGATTTCATAAAAAATATCATTCCAATCGTCTTTTGCAGACATATCTAAACTAAATAATTCAAAAGCATTAATTTCTCCTGTTA
>JBILRH010000154.1:0-3987 GCA_044372715.1 Sediminibacterium sp.
ATAATGCAGACAAAGAATGCCGGCAATTGGTTAGAAGAATACAAAAAAAATCTCCCGAAAGCTTTGTGGTTATTACCGGCTGTTATGCTCAATTAAAACCTAAAGAAATAGCCAATATACCAGGGGTAGACCTTGTATTAGGAGCAGCAGAAAAATTCAATATTGCCCATCATATCGGGGAACTTACCAAATCTTCCGATCCAGCAAAAATTTGCAGTTGCGATATAGAGGAAGTGACCGGATTTAATGCTTCTTTTTCTCAAAACGATAGAACAAGAACATTTTTAAAAGTGCAAGATGGCTGTGATTACAATTGCTCTTTTTGTACTATACCAATGGCAAGAGGTAAAAGTAGAAGCGATAGCATAGAAAACGTATTGAAGCATGCTAAAACTTTAGCTGATGAAGGGGTAAAAGAAATTGTACTCACTGGAGTAAATTTAGGAGATTTTGGCAAAGGCCCTGATGGAAAATTGAATCATGAATCCAATTTTACCGACTTGGTTAAAGCCTTAGATCAGTTAGATGGAATTGAGCGATATCGAATTTCATCTATTGAACCGAATTTATTGACCAATGAATTAATTGAGCATGTAGCCAATAGCAACCATTTCATGCCCCATTTTCATATCCCTCTACAGAGTGGTTCAAATGAAATATTGGGCCTAATGCGAAGAAGATACAAACGAGAATTATATGCTGAGCGGGTTCAACTCATTAAAACATTAATGCCTCATGCAGCAATTGGAGTTGATGTGATCGTTGGTTTCCCGGGAGAAACAGATGATCATTTTAATGAAACATTCGAATTCTTACATTCATTAGACGTTTCCTATTTACACGTATTTACTTACTCAGAGCGGGATAATACCAAAGCAGTAGAATTTAAACCGGTTGTTCCAATTTCAATTAGAAATGAAAGAAATAAGCAATTACGCAATTTATCATTTATGAAATTGCAATATTTTACCAATTTACACCAAGGTCAAACCAGAAAAGTTTTATTCGAAGCCTTTAATAAAGATGGAATGATGGAAGGTTATACCGATAATTATTTAAGGGTTTCTACACCATTCAGAGCTGAATGGGCCAATCAATTAGTAGATTGGACATTATAAAAAACTAGGAGATAAATATTCTGCAGGAAATTCTACCACCATCACTTGCCCTAGGCTCTGCAATTGAACATATACTTTTTTCTTACCACCTTTTAATACGGTTCCCTCGTTGTCCATAAATACCCCAAAGTTTACCCTGATTTTATCTCCTTGCTGAAATCCCTCTTCGGTGATAACACTAATACGTGCATCCTTTTCAGCCAAATACATCTTTATATTGTTTACTTCTTCGTCCTTAATAACTGCAGGCTTACCTAAGAAATAAACAAAATTCAAAACACCGTCTGTCATTAGAACATTACTTCGTTCCGATTCATCAATTCTAACAAACACATAAGATTTAAACAATGGCTCCTCAATTACTTTTTTACGATCACTCCATTGCCTTTCTACTTTTTGCAATGGGCACCAACTATCAATACCTTTTAGCAATAATCGAGCATCTATTTTTTTTTCCCATCGAGGCTTAGTATACAAAGCATGCCATTTTTTCTCTAATAATTTCTCCATCAGCAATCAATTCATTTTAACACAAAGAAAACTCTATTAATTCTTCACAAAATTAGCTTGTGATTTTGAAATTTCCTGAATCAGTTTTACACTTGCTTCAATATGCATATCAGTCTTTAAAAACTTTAACCATTCTTGATATCGAATGCCTTTGTTTTTATCGGCATTATTGTAAAATTTGTCTTTATCAGCTTCCAAAGCAACTACGTTCAAATCTTCTTTCAATTTGATTAAGTTATTATTTTGATTAACTGTATTAACAATTTGTTTTTGTTGGTCTTTGTACTTGTTCAGTTTTAAACTAATTGCACTTTCATTGTTTTTAGACAACCATTTTAAATTTTCTTGCAATAAATTTAAATTAGGATCTGTTTGAATTTTTTGCTGCATTTGTTTACTAATAACTGCCAAATCAGTTGAAACATTACTTGTCCAAAATTGATAGTCGGTTTTAGCAATTGCATCCCAGGGTAAGGCACTTGGATTGTCCTTTTCACGTATTTTTAAATACTCATACGTATCCGGAATAATAACATCTGGCACTACCCCATTGAGTTGAGTTGACCCCCCATTAACCCTGTAAAATTTTTGGAAAGTAAGTGCTACTGCACCATACTCTGTTCTTCCACTATACATATCAATTGGCTTGCCAAAAGGAATAGGCCTTTGTACAGTACCTTTACCATAAGTAGAAGTACTTCCAATAATTATTCCACGCTTATAATCCTGAATAGCTGCTGCAAAAATTTCACTAGCGGAAGCACTCAATTCATTTACCAATACAGTAAGTGGGCCATCATATAAAACCGATTCGTCGTTATCTCTCCAAGTACGATTATCTACTCTTCCATCTCTTTCTTTTACTTGCACTACTGTTCCGCTCTTAATAAAAAGCCCAACCATTTTTACAACTTCCACCAAAGATCCACCGCCATTGTTTCTTAAATCAATTACAATTCCTTTTACATTCTCCGCTTTTAATTTAACAACTTCCTTAGCAACATCTTCCGAACAACGGTAACCATTTTTATCTTCAAAGTTGGCATAGAAATCTGGCAAAGCAATGTACCCTATTTTATCTTTACCGTTTTGAACAACGGCACTTCTTGCCAAACCTTCATCTTGTTCAATCTTTTCGCGTATCATCGAAACCACAATAATACTTCCATCTTGCTTTTTAACAGTCAATCTCACTTCTGTATCTTTATTTCCTCTGATTAATTTTACAGCATCAGTTACATCATAACCGCTAACATCAACAGGCTCTGCAGCACCTTGAGCTACTTTAATAATTAAATCACCAACAACTATTTTTCCAGATCTTGAGGCAGGCCAGCCATTGATAACACTTGCAATTTTAATTCCATTGTCGTCTTGTTGCAACTGCGCACCAATGCCATAAAATTGATTACTCATTTTTTCGTCGAAGCCTCTCTTTTCAACTGGAGGAAAATAATCGGTATGAGGATCCATTAAATTTGTAACTACATTTACAAACGCATTAAAGCGCTCTTCTTCTGTATATGAAGTTTTAATTCTATTAAAACTTCTTTCTATAGACTTTGTTACTTTAGACCTTGCCTCAATTTCTAAGCTATCATCTGGCTTGGAAATATACCCCGCTTTGTTTTTGTTTTTCTCACGTTCTTCTACTAAATCAACAAAACGCTCTAACGTATAATATTTTATTTTTTTCCTCCAACGATCTTTTCTTTCTGCTTCATTAACTGCAAAACTTAGTTTTTCTCCATCTAATTGAACCGACTCATCCACTGTAAAATCAAATGGTTTAGAAACTATTTCTTTGTACAATTGAATTGCTTCATTTACTCTTTTTTCGTAAATCAAACTAACAGCAGGCTGAAACTGTAAAGTTGCACCATGAATTTCATCATCAATGCTATTTTCATATTTTTTCAGTTCATTGATATCTGATTGTAAAAACAAAGATTTATCTCCATCTAACTGATCTAAATAGGTAGTAAAAATTTGTTTTGAAAAGGCATCATTAATTGGTTTTGGACTATAATGCTCTTGCTCCAACAATGCACCAACTGCATTTAACAATCGTTGCTGAAGCGTAACCAAATTAGTAGACTCTTTATGTCCAATAGTTCTAAACGCAAAAAACAACCCACCAAACAGCACAATTGCTATAAGTATTAACCCTTTTCTTGTCTTCATAAAATGCTTCAATTTTTGCATGATCTGTTCAAAAATAACTTAAAATGAATTTACACGATAATAAAACAATTCTATTAACAAAGCTTTTGAAGGATTGGTTTTTAAAAAAAATATACTATTTTCGCATCCCACAAAAACGGAGGGCGTAGCTCAGTTGGTTAGAGCGTCAGTTTGT
>JBILRH010000034.1:0-14781 GCA_044372715.1 Sediminibacterium sp.
TACTCCGCAAATTCCTAACAACTTTCTTCTTTGCAATATGCTTATTTGCGATGATTGCTATTGTAGTAGATGTAAGTGAAAAAACAGATGATTTTGTAAAATCCCAATTAGGAGTTCGAAAAATCATCACGCAATATTATTTTGGTTTCATTCCACATATAATTGCTTTACTCTTCCCTTTGTTTGTATTTATAGCTGTTATATTTTTCACTTCAAAAATGGCGGGCAATAGCGAAATAGTGGCCATTCTTGCAAGTGGAACAAGTTATGCTCGTTGGTTAAGGCCGTATTGGATTGGCGGAATTATTTTATCGTTGATGTTATGGTTTGCTAACCAGTATGTAGTGCCTAAAGCCAATCAAATAAGGGGTAGTTTCGAAGCAAAATACATTGATGCAAACTCCAGTTATTCAGCCCTTCTTGGAAAAGCTGATAATATTTATTTAAGGATAGACTCATTTACCTATGCTGGCATTTATGCTTACGATACATCTACAAAAAGAGGTGGACCACTCTTTTTATATACAATCAAAAACAATAAAGTAACTGAGTATTTAAGAGCTGATTATGTTAGCTGGGATACGGCTACCAAAAAGTGGAAAGTAGAGTCAATATTTTCGAGGAAGTTATTTCCAATGAAAGAAGATCTGAATCAAGAAGTTTTTCGTTTGATGACGTATACATTTAAACCTGTAGATTTAAGTAGAGATAAGTATACAAAAGACAAATTAACCTCCCCTGAATTGGATCGTTTTATTCAGTTGGAAGAATTAAGGGGCTCTGAAGGCCTCAATGGATTAAAAGTAGAACGATATAGAAGAGATGCAACTTGCATTACAGTGCTCTTGCTTACCCTTATTGGAGCAATTGTTGCAGGTAGAAAACTGAGGGGGGGGAGTGGAGTGCATTTGGCATTAGGATTTGTAATGGCTGCATTATTCATCATAACAGACCGATTTTCTACTATTTTTTCTACCAAAGGCAATTTACCCCCATTGATTGCAGCCTGGATTCCTAATTTAATCTTTGTTTTGGTTGTTATTTACCTATACCGGAAGGCGCCAAAATAAATATTTATTAAATATTCAACTTGACTGGCATCAATTTTGTTATAGAACCAAGTTCAATTACCTTTGACCAACTAACGAAAACGATCAATCCAAAGGAATTATCAAAGCAAAATATTTTAAGCCATGGGAATCATTAAAGACACTTTCAAAGCAAAAGCTGATGCTGCTAATATTGAGATAAAAGAAATTATAAAAGAACATGGTAATAAAAAAATAGGTGAAGTAACCTTAGCTCAAGTTTATCAAGGTATGAGGGGTATCACTGGCTTGGTTACTGAAACCAGTTTGTTGGATGCACAAGAAGGTATACGTTTTCGCGGATATACCATTCCTGAGCTGCAACAAAAATTACCATCAGCTATCAAAGGTGGCGAGCCTTTGCCAGAAGCTTTATTTTACTTGATGTTGGTAGGTGAGTTGCCAACAGAAGACGATGCCAACCATATTACCAGTGTTTGGCAAAGAAGAAGCCATGTTCCAAATCATGTATTTGCAACTATTGACGCCCTTCCATTGAATACGCATCCCATGACTATGTTTGTTGTTGGAGTAATGGCTTTACAAACAGAAAGTAATTTTGCTAAAGAATATTCAAAAGGGATTAACAAGAAAGATTATTGGGGCCCTGTTTATGATGATTCGATGGATTTGATTGCAAGATTACCCCGAATTGCTGCATATATCTACAGAAGAAAATATAAGAATAACGAGCATATTCAACCAAATGGATTGTTGGATTGGGCAGGCAATTTTGCCCATATGATGGGTTATGAAGATGAGAGTTTCAAAGAATTGATGCGTTTGTACATGACCATTCATGCAGATCACGAAGGAGGCAATGTATCAGCCCATACCACTCATTTGGTTGGTTCTGCATTAAGTGATCCTTTCTTAAGTTATGCTGCAGGAATGAATGGATTGGCTGGCCCATTGCATGGATTAGCTAATCAAGAAGTTATTAAGTGGATTTACGAGATGCAGGAGAAGTTAGGAACCGATGATCCATCAAAGGATCAAATAGCACAATATGTTCAGGATACACTTACTGCTGGTAAAGTAGTACCAGGATATGGTCATGCAGTATTGCGCAAAACAGATCCTCGTTTTGAAGCACAAATGGAATTTGGAAAAAAGCATATGGCTGATGATAAATTAGTGAATACAGTTTGGAAGATTTATGAGACTGTTCCTCCAATTTTACAATCATTGGGAAAAATAAAAAACCCTTGGCCAAATGTTGATGCACATAGTGGCGCTTTATTGGTACACTATGGTTTTGTAGAATATGAATTCTATACCGTATTATTTGCAGTAAGTAGAGCTCTTGGAGTATTGTCAAGTTTATGTTGGGATAGAGCTTTAGGATTCCCACTTGAAAGACCAAAATCTGTAACAACAGAATCGGTTAAATTATGGATTCAAGGTAAGGATGAGATCTGGGAGTGATCACCGAATTGATTAATAAATAGTGCCCAAACAATCGCCTACCGAAAGATTGTTTGGGCATTTTACTACATATGCTAATAAAACTTGGTTTTTGAAATTAAAAAGTATAAGATCATTTTGATTTGTAACAATCGCTTACCGAAAGATTGTTAGTGAATATTGCTACTTATGCTAGCTTAATTGGTTCTGCAAAATCGAAAGATTGTTTGGGCATTTTAGTTCTCACGATAAAAGAACTTGGTTTTTCCAATTGTAAAATGCTTCGTAACTTAGGCTTATAAATTAGCTAAACCTGCATTTCTGAATCTAAAGAATGGATTTACCATGTTATTATTAGGAATAGATTTAGGAACATCTTCGGTAAAAGTAACTGTTGTAAACAGTCAAACTCAAACTGTTATCGCATCAGTACAATATCCAGATACAGAAGTACCCATTATTTCATTACAAGCTGGATGGGCAGAACAGGTTCCTGAAGAATGGTGGAATATGGTTCAACAAGCAATTCTATTATGCCATTCAACCAAAAAGTATAATCCCAAAGATATTAGCTCAATCGGAATCGCATATCAAATGCACGGATTGGTATTGGTTAATAAAGATCAAAAAGTATTACACAATGCTATAATTTGGTGCGACAGCAGAGCTGTAACAATCGGCGAATATGCATATGACAGTTTGGGGCATCAACAAACCCTCGAACATTTGCTTAATTCGCCTGGTAATTTCACTGCTTCGAAATTGGCTTGGATTAAAAAAAACAAAAAAGAGGTATTTGATCAAATAGATAAAATATTATTACCTGGAGACTTTATTGCAATGAAATTAACTGGTACAATTAGTACTACTGTTGCCGCACTCTCTGAAGGTATTTTTTGGGATTTTAAATTGAACTGTTTATCTAAAGCAATCCTCGATTATTTTGATTTTCCTGAATCAATTTTTCCAGAAATCAAATCTCTATTTGGATCACATGGAACTATAAAATCTTCAGTTGCTGATTCGCTGAATCTGAATAATCATGTAACTATTACTTACAAAGCTGGCGATCAGCCTAATAATGCATTTTCTTTGAATGTATTGAACCCCGGCGATGTAGCGGCAAATGCAGGAACTTCTGGGGTTATTTATGGAGTAAGTAACCAATTAAAATATGACCTCGAAAGTAGGATTAATAGTTTTGCACACGTTAATCATAGCAATCAAGATCCCAGAATAGGAGTTTTGTTATGCATTAATGGAACCGGTATTTTTAATAAATGGGTTAAGCAAATTGTAGGAGACGATTTTAATTATGAATCTATTAATAGAGCAGCATCTAATATTGAATTGGGCGCAAATGGTTTATTAGCAATGCCATTTGGCAATGGGGCCGAAAGAATGTTGGGAAACAAAACAATTGGAGCACATTTTTCAACAATCGATTTTAATATTCACACAACAGCACATCTTTTTAGAGCAACACAAGAAAGTATTGCCTTCGCTATGCGATATGGGTTGGATATCATGAGAAATAATGGAATTAATCCAAGTTTAGTTAAGGCGAACAAAACCAATTTATTCTTAAGTGAATTGTTTACACAAGCTTTCGCATCTGTTAATAATGTATCTGTTGAATTTTATGAAGGTGATGGAAGTTATGGTGCAGCAATTGGAGCAGGCATAGGAGCTGGTATTTATTTTAATTCAGATGAAGCTTTTAGTTTAAGAAAGCCCATTGAAATCATTCATCCCAAACACGTAGATCAGTATCAAGCAATTTATGAAAATTGGAAAATAGTATTAAATCAACAATTAAATAATTTTAAGTAACTCTGTTTAAACTTTTATATGGCAATAATAACCGGAACTAAGTCCTTCTTTCCATCAATTAACGAAATCAAATTTGAAGGAATAGAATCAAATAATCCATTAGCATTTAGATGGTACGATGCAAATAGAATCGTGGCAGGTAAGCCATTAAAAGACCATTTACGCTTTGCCTGTGCATATTGGCATAGCTTCTGTGGATCAGGTGCTGATCCATTTGGCGAGCCTACGCATTTGTTTGAATGGAATAAATCGGCTGATCCAATTGAAAGGGCAAAAGACAAAGCAGATGCTGCATTTGAGTTCATCACAAAATTAGGAATACCTTTTTATTGTTTTCATGATGTAGACGCAGTAGATTTTACCAATGATGTGCAAGACAACGAAAAGAGATTGAAATTAATCACAGATTATCTTTTACAAAAACAAAAGGAGAGTGGTGTACAATTACTATGGGGTACTGCCAATCTTTTTTCGAATAAGCGATACATGAATGGAGCAGCCACTAATCCAAATTTTCATGTATTAGCTCATGCAGGTGCTCAAGTAAAAGCTGCCATAGATGCAACCATTCAATTGGGAGGCGCTAATTATGTTTTTTGGGGTGGAAGAGAAGGTTATATGAGTTTGCTCAATACCAATATGAAAAGAGAAAAAGAACATTTAGCCATGTTCTTACATAAAGCCAAAGATTATGCTCGTCAAAATGGATTCAAGGGAAAGTTTTTTATTGAACCCAAACCCTGCGAACCATCTAAGCACCAATATGACTATGATTGTGAAACGGTTATTGGATTTTTAAGACAATATGGATTATTGGATGATTTTAGTTTGAATATTGAAGTGAATCATGCAACCCTTGCTGGACATACATTTACGCATGAATTACAAGTAGCAGCTGATGCTGGATTATTGGGAAGTATAGATGCCAACAGAGGAGATTATCAAAATGGTTGGGATACCGATCAGTTTCCGAATGATATCAACGAATTAACAGAAGCCATGTTGGTTATTTTAGAATCAGGAGGGTTTAAAGGGGGTGGAATAAATTTTGATGCAAAGCTTCGTCGTAATTCTACAGATCAAGAAGATTTATTCTATGCCCATATTGGGGGAATGGATAATTTTGCCCGTGCTTTAATTAGTGCTGATCAAATTATCAATGAATCAGATTATACTTCACTTAGAAAAAATCGATACGCATCATTTGATGCTGGTAAAGGGAAAGATTTTGAATCAGGTCTTTTGTCTTTAGAAGATTTACGAGCATTCGCCATTGACCATGGTGAACCTTCTACTTTAAGTGGAAAACAAGAGTATATTGAAAATCTAATTAATCGATATATTTAGAAATGGACACTAATAATTTGCGCTTTACTTTTCAAGAAATCTTTCTAAAAGAAGCTACATTAATTGTAAAATCTCCAGGAAGAATCAATTTAATTGGAGAACATTTAGATTATAATGGTGGATTTGTTTTGCCAGCGGCAATTGATAAGTATTTATTTTCTATTACAGCGATAAGAGATGACTTTGATATCCATTTATATTCAATAGATCAATCTCAAGCGTATCAATTGAAAAGAACAGATCAAGAAAGTCCTATTTCAAGATCTGAACTTGGTTGGCCTGATTTTGTGCTAGGAGTAGTTGATCAACTCTCAAAAGCAGGAAAAAAAATGAGTGGTTTTGATATGGCCATTACAGGGAATGTTCCAACAGGAGCAGGAGTTTCTTCTTCTGCTGCCTTTGAATGTGCAGTCATTTTTGCATTGAATGAATTGTTTCAATTGGGTTTAAGTAAATTAGAAATGGTATTATTGGCTCAAAAAGCGGAGAATGAATTTGTAGGAGTTCAATGTGGAATTATGGATCAGTTTGCCAGTGTATTTGGAAAAAAGAATCAAGTAATTAAGTTGAACTGTAATACATTGGAATATGAATATGTTCCATTTATAACTTCAAATACAAAATTGGTATTATTTGATACACATGTAAAACATTCTTTAGCATCATCAGCATATAATCAAAGAAGAAAAGAATGTGAAATTGGCTTATCGCTTATTAAAGCAAACAATGCATCAGTAGCATGTTTAGCAGATGCAAGCATTCAGATGGTCAATGATTGTATTCCAGATAATTTAAAAGAAGTAAAACAACGATCTTCTTATGTAGTTGAAGAAGCAGCAAGAATTAAAATGGCATGTATTGATCTTTCTAATAATGATTTGAACGCATTCGGTAAAAAAATGTATGCCACTCATGAAGGTTTGAGAAATCAATATGAAGTAAGTTGTGTTGAACTGGATTTTATAGTAGATACTTGTTTGACATACCCGGAAGTGATTGGAGCAAGAATGATGGGAGGAGGATTTGGAGGATGTGTAATCGCCTTAATTAATAAAGATTCAATTGAGTCTATTTCATTGAAGGTTGGAGTTGCATACCAAAAAGAGTTTAATCTTGAAATGGGTGTGATTGAAGTAGAGATAGAAGATGGAACTACCATTATTTTTCAAAAGGGGAATCAAAATCCGGCATGAGTTTGATTTCGTTTCTGTAAAGAATAATTTTTTTATTGTTTTCTAATTGTTTCAATAATCTAGATATCACTACCCTTGAGGTAGCCAACTCATCAGCAATAGAATTGTGCGAAGCTTTGATGACACTGGATCCACTGAGTCGTTTTTTTTCTTTTAAATAGGCAATTAAGCGTTCATCTAGTTTGTGAAATGCAATGCTTTCTATTGATTTCAGTAATTCAATAAATCTCTCATTAAAGCTTCTCATTACATAGTTTTTCCAACTTGGGTATTTGCATAGCCATTCGTCTAATTTGGTATGCGGTATGCCAATTATTTCAACTTCATCTTCAGCAATTGCTTTTACTTCACTTTTTTTAGCTTCTACACAGCAACTATAGGCCATAGAACAGCTTTCGCTACTAGATAAATAGTATAAGAGAATTTCATTATCGTTTTCATCTAGTCGAAGCACTTTTACAGTTCCCTTCAATACAATAGGCATTATACGGATGTATTTTCCGTAATCCATGATGAGTTCGCCTTCACTAAAGGTTTGTAAAATGCCAAATTCTTCTATTTCTTGGATTAATTCAGGTTCCAAAAAAGAGGTAAGATTATTCAGGTTCATTTAGAATTATTAAGCTAGTATATTTTCTGTAACTTATGTTACAAAGTTAGCGCTTAATCTATGCTAACTTTGGATTTAAATTAACTATGATGAAGCATGCCATATTGTATAATTGGAATTTTTTTAGGGCTTTAAGATTAATTTTAGGTATTATCATTATTGTTCAAGCGGTGATGAGTAGAGAGTGGATATTTGGAATAGCAGGTTTATTTTTTGCTGGAATGGCTTTGTTTAACCAAGGTTGTTGTGGTACTGGAGCTTGTTCTACACCTATAAAAAAAGATTTAACAATAAACAAGGAAATAACATATGAAGAGGTGGATTAACGATAACAAACTTTATTTAATTGGAGCATTACTTGGTGCTATTTCAGGTTTTCTTTATTGGAAATTTGTAGGATGCAATTCTGGTACTTGTGCAATTACATCTAACCCAAGCAATAGCACAATTTATGGTGCTATCATGGGTGCTTTGGTTTTGAGTTTATTTAAAAGAGAAGCAACAATTATTAAAGATTAAAACTAGTGCAAATGACCTTCAACGAAATGATACAATCAGAAAAGCCTGTTTTAGTAGATTTTTTTGCTGAATGGTGTGGTCCTTGCAAAACCATGGCGCCAATTTTAAAAGATGTGAAAGATAGTGTTGGAGAAAATGCTAGTATTATTAAAGTAGATGTAGATAAGAATCCTTCTGCTGCAGCTGCTTATCAAATTCAAGGGGTTCCTACATTGATATTGTTTAAAAACGGAAAACCTATATGGAGACAAAGTGGGGTAGTGCCTAAATCTACTTTAGTAAATTTAATTAAACAATATACAGTTTAGTTAAATGGTATTTGTACCTTTATTTTCCTAATAAATATTTTATGAACAAGAATCGTCTTTTTTTGATAGTATTGATTATTGGATTGTTGTCTTGCAATGAAAATGTAAAAAAAGAACCAGTGGTTGAAAAGGCCAATACAATGGTTGATTCAACTGTTACAAAAGCAGATGAAGCATTTAAAAATGTCGCTTTCGATTCTAAGAAAGATTTAATTTGCGGGATGCCTATCACAGCTGGTATTTCTGATACAGCTCATTATAGTAATAAAGTATATGGATTCTGTTCCAAAGAATGCAAAGAAGAATTTGTGAAGAATCCAGCGTCTTATGTAGAAGCGGATAATAAATAATCATCTTTTTTTGGTGGTAAAACCTTTATTTCCTTATAAAAATTATAAAAAGCTCTGATTCTTGGCGTTTTATAAACGAATTGTAACAAGGTTCAAGGGTATGCAATTTGAAAGCAAATTCAAATAAATTGATATACGCTGTTTTACTCCCGCCAAATGGAGGTCCACCATCAAAATCCCGATCAAATAGTAAGCCAACTAATTTTCCGTTAGGTGATAAAAGCGATTTCATTTTATCAACATATGCATTCCTTAGGATTGGATGAAGTGCGCAAAAAAATGTTTGTTCGATAATTAAATCGTATAATTGTTCTAGTTCAAAAAAATCACCAAGAATAATTTCTATATAATTATTCTCTTCAAATTTCCTTTTTAAATTATCTACTAAAGCTGGAGCAATATCAAGGACGGTGATATTGGTAAATCCTTTTTCTAACAAATAGGCTGCTTCATAGCAATTGCCGCATCCTGGTATTAAGATGCGGCAATTTTTATCGGTTAATTGATCGATATATTTTTTAATTGGAGGAGAAACTTGGCCTAAATCCCATTGGGCAGTATTTGATTCGTACCTCCCTGACCAATATTCAGCGTCTAATGAATTGTTATTGTTCATTTCTTTTATCTTCCCATCCAACCTCCATCAACAGTAAGAATGGTTCCATTTACATAATCGGATGCAGGTGAAGATAAGAAAACAAATGCACCAGTTAAATCATCTGTTCTACCCCATCTGTTGGCTGGAATTCTTGCAAGAATAGCTGCACTTCTGTCTGGATCAGCTCTTAATAGAGTGGTATTATCAGTTTCAATATATCCTGGAGCTACGCCATTCACCGTAATTCCATGCTGTGCCCATTCATTGGCAAATGATTTTAACAAAGAGGCAACAGCACCTTTACTGGCTGCATAACCGGGTACATTGATACCACCTTGAAAACTCAATAAAGAGCAGGTGAATACAATTTTTCCTGCTTTTTGAGCCAACATTAATTGACCAATTTCACGCGTAATGATAAACTGTGCATTTAAATTAATATTGATAATGGTGTCCCAATATTCATCAGGATGTTCTGCAACAGGTTTACGCATGATATGCCCTGCATTATTAATGAGTATATCAATTACAGGATGGTCTTTTTTTACTTTGTTTAAAAAAGCATACAAAGAGTCTCTGTTAGAAAAATCGGCTTCATAGGCGTAGAATTTTTTACCAGCAGCATTCACTGCTTTTTCTACTTCGCTTCCAGTAGCAGGCAAGCTATTGCTTACACCGATTATATCTGCACCACTATTGGCTAATTCTATTGCAATGGCCATTCCGATACCTCTACTGCAACCTGTAACTAAAGCTATTTTATTATCTACTCTAAAGTTTACCATGAATACAATTTTATAAAAGTGATTTAATGTTTACAGGATCCATATCTGTGAACGACATATTTTCTCCAGCCATTGCCCAAATAAAAGAATAAGCTGCTGTAGCTACACCACTGTGTATGCTCCATGATGGAGAAACAATTCCTTCTTCGTTATTTAAGAATAAATGCCTTGTTTCATGCTGCTCTCCCATAAAGTGAATAACTCTTTGGGTTTCTGGTAAATCAAAATAGAAATAAGCTTCCATTCTTCTGTCATGTAAATGCGGAGGCATGGTATTCCAAATACTTCCTTGTTTAAAATTGGTTACTCCCAATACCAATTGACAACTCTTTAGACCATCTAAATGAATGTATTTGTTGATGGTTCTGTGATTGGCTGTTTCAGCAGCGCCCATTTCTGCTGGTGTTGCTGCAGATGCTTTCATTAATTGAACAGGATATTCTGCATGTGCAGGGCAAGAAAAGAAAATAAATTTACTTGGAACCTCATTTGCATCAGATCCAGCAAAAATGATTTCTTTTTTTCCTTTACCTACATATAAACAATCCAATTTTTCTAAATCAAATTTTTCTCCATCAACAGATACTGAACCAGCTGATCCAATATTAACAATTCCCATTTCTCTTCGATCTAAGAAATTATCTGATTTTAATGCATCATATGTGCCTAGCGTTAAGGCGGCCATAGCTGGAGTTGCAGCTCCAATAATCATTCTGTCATAGTGTGTGTAAACGCAATTAATAGTATTAGGAGCTACTAATTTATCTAATAAAAAACGTTCCCTGATTTGCTGGGTATTGTACTTTACAAAATCTTCTGGATGTGTTTGGTGGATGATTTTCATATTGCTTTATTTAAGATTATTTACAAATTTATTTTCAGTTACTGTACCTGCGTTGATGAAGCTATTGTTTTTCTGATCATGTTTTGCCCTTACAGTATCATTGTATTGTAAGACGATATTTTTTGTATTGGAATTACTAAAGCGATTATCAGTTACAATCGACTGTTGAACACCAATTAAATGAATCAAAGCTTGATCGTTATGGCAATTCTGGATATTGTTTTTAGTAAAAATCAATTTTGGCCCCATGGTGCTTTCATCGTTTCCTGTTCTATACAATCCTAAGATTTGACCTGAATTATTACTAAATGTACAATTATTAATGATCATTTTTTCAACGTTGTAATAGCCTTTTTTTTCTAATTCATCTGTAAGTGTAAATATATTGGTGCAATGATCAAATTTAGTATTGTTCACAGATATCTCATCGGCATATGCTGTTCTGAAAGTAGATAAGAAATTTTTTCCGGTGAAATTATTGAATTGGCAGTTATTGATTTTTATAGAGAAATGAATAGTTGTTCCAGAACTATCCGCTTCAATAAATTGATTGGCCATTAACTGCTTTGCATCAATATTCAAATTATTCATATTCAATTTTGCATTTGCATTTATTTTAAATAAGTAGTTGAGTTGATTTGAACCAACAAGTTGAATCAATTGATTTTTAGAGCTAAAATAAGCAGCGTTTGTAATTAATAAAGGGCGATCAAATATATATTCATTTCCTGTTAAAACAATTTCTACTGATTTTCCTTTAGTTGTTAAAGCGGAGTAAACTTCATTGGCGTCTTTACAAGAAATAGGTAATTTAGCTTCTAGTGTTTGAACTTCTTCAAACATTTTCCATTGAATGCCTAATTGATGAGATTGTTTTTCCAATGCAATAAAATAGGAAGCATTTGAGCTGCCAATCCGATTTGATAAGCCTGTTTGTAATCTTTTGTAAGCCTCTTGTGCAATTGAATAAGGTAATACGATTTTAGATGTACTAGCAGTATAGGAAGGAAAGGGATTATCGAATACCTTAGAAACTGAAATTGCTTTTTGATCAAAACCATTCGGTATGGTTTTGCTTATCTTACTATTCATGATATTGCCGCTGAAAAAAATACTATCAATTTTATCGTAGTACTGAAAAGCAACAACTGGTTTGTCGGAGTAAAATAGATTATTCTGTATAAAAACATTTTTAGGTGCTACTGATCTTTCAGTATCGCTTCCTTCGCAAACGCTAAATGGAGTGCAATTGGAAAAAGTATTATTGATAATTACAGCATCTCGTACTGGTAAATAACGATTGGCAGGAGAATTAAATACTCCATTCATTACTGCCAGGGGAGATCTGAATCCTTCTCCCATACAATGAGAAAAATAATTATTTACAATCCAATTGCCTTCGTTGATTACTCTTACGCCTCCTGTACCTTCTTTTCCATTTCCCAAAAATAAATTCGATTCAATGGTATTGTTGTTTCCATGACGCAAAACAACTGCACCCTGGCATTCTTTGAAAATATTATTTCTAACTAAGTTGCCACAAGATTTGATTGAAATAATTTCAGTTTCTCCATCGCAACGATCAAATAAATTATTTACAATATTGGTATTGGAATAAAATGTGCAATGTTCTGAAACACCTACTCGTATGATCTCTCCTGCATTACTGCCAAGTGGTTTTCTGATTCCAAAATAATTGCTATCAATGCTATGGTTATTTAATCTGCTTTTATCGTCATCTAAAATAACGGCCATTAATACACCTAAATTGGTTTTGTCGATAAAATTATTATGATCAATTCGATTGTTTTTTCCATATAAAGCCACCCAATAATTATCTTTCATTCTATTGGGATTATTAAATGATTGAATTACACAATTGGTAATTCTACTATTATTAGCAACTTGTTTGCCAACTTTAAATTCCCATACATTGCCAGATGGATTGTACCCATTTTTAAAAATTAAACCATCAATAATTAACCAGTCGCCCCCAATTTGTAAACTACTTTTTCCATTAATTATCACACTGCCTCTTGTTGCTGCTTTGATGATGATAGGCTTTTGCGCATTGCCATTGCATGTAAAATGAAGGTTGATATTATTCCATTCTCCATTTTGTAATTCAATGATATCACCTGGAGCTGCTTTGCTATTAGCAGATTGCAATTCTGTTTCATTTTTTACTTTAAAAGTAGATGCATGAGCATTTTTTAAAACATTGAATAGTACTAAGGTTAAAATAAAAAACTTTTTCATATTATTTTTTAATTATTGTTCTTAATGAAGATTCTCTTACTACTAATTTTGGCTTTATTACAATTTCTCGATCAGACATATCTTCTTCGCTGTGTAACATTTCGATAAATAATTTGGCTGTTGCTTTTCCAATTTCAAATGCATACATTTCTACGCTTGAAATAGAAGGGGTTACTAAGCTGGTAATCGGCTCATTGTTAAAACCTACTAAACCAATGTCTTTAGGCATTTGTAAGCCTTTTTCTTTGATGGCTAACGTGGCGCCAATAGCCATTCTATCGCTTATGGTAAAAATGGCATCTGGTCTGTGTTTCATGGCAATTAACTCTTTGGTGGCTTCATAAGCATACTGTTGATTAAAATCGCAATGAATGGCTAAATGCTTGTCGAATTTTATATTATTGGCTTTTAATGTTTGTAAATATCCTTCCATTCTTTTATTACTGATATTTAAATTTTGAGGCCCAGCTAGAATGGCAATTTTTTTATAGCCCTGATCAATTAAATGTTGAGTTGCTTGTACGCCTCCGTCTACATTGTCTAATCGAATTTTTGGGGCTTGCATATTATTGATTACTCTATCAAATAGAACCAACGGAATTTTTTTATTTTGGATTTTTTTAATGTGCTCGTACACTTTTGTTTCACTAGAAACAGAAACAATAAATCCATCCACTAAACTTTCCAATAATCTATTGGTATTAACTATCTCTCTTCCAAAACTCTCATCACTTTGGCAAACCATTACTGTATATCCTGCTTCTAAAGCAACTTCGTCAATTCCTTTTACCATGGTAGCCAAAACATAATCTAGATTGGGAATAATTACTCCAATGCTATTGGTTTGTCTATTGAGTAAGCTCAATGCCAATTTATTGGGTTGGTACTCCAATTGTTCGGCCAATGCCTTTACGGCTTTTTTGGTTTCGGGTTTTACATCTGTTGCATCTCTCAGGGCCCTACTTACAGTAGAAGTAGAGATATTGAGTGCACGTGCAATGTCTTTGATGGTGGTTTGTTTTTCCATTTAACTCTTTAAAAGTAAGTGCAGTTTAGCATTTTTTTCGGGAATTTACCGGTTTCGTTACCGGTAAGGTTATCGGCGTTTAAATTGAATTAATTTCTAATAAATTGCTTATTAACTTTAATATTTTTTATTAATACTGTTAAATAAATAGAAAATATTTATCAATTCTTCTAAGTGATTCCTGATAAATGCGTTTAATATTATTCTACGATTAGTAAAAAATAGCCATTTATGCAAGTATTAAACAACAAAGTTGCCATTGTTACAGGTGGGTCTAGAGATATCGGAGAACAAGTCTCTTTAAAGTTGGCATCCGCAGGAGCCAAAGTATGTATCAACTATTTAAACGACGAGCAAAAAGCACTTGATACTTTAGAAAAAATTAGAACTAATGGTGGGCAGGCAATTATTGCAAAAGGTGATATGACTATTGCTTCGGATGTTACCAAAGTGGTGCATTCATGTGTAGAAGCCTATGGCGAAACAATTGATATATTAGTAAATGTTGCAGGCGGCTTAATTGCCAGAAAATTACTAGCAGATATGGACGAGCAGTTCTGGGATGCAGTAATGGATGTAAATGTGAAATCTGCATTTTTAGTTACCAAAGAAG
>JBILRH010000035.1:0-14780 GCA_044372715.1 Sediminibacterium sp.
CGAATTGTACAGCGTTATTAACGGAATGGCTTCCACCGCTGTAGCAAGGCGTTTGCAAAAGAATTTTCGCAATGCCGGCCTTGAAATTACCATTGAACAATGGAGTGTTTTGTACCATTTATGGAAAGAAGACAAGCTTAGTCAACAAGAACTCTGTAATCGAACTTTTAGAGACAAACCCAGTATTACCAGACTCATAGACAATTTAGAAAAACTTAAACTGGTAAAAAGAATTCCCTCTCCTACAGATAGAAGAATCAATTTAGTTGAATTAACTGATGCGGCTTTGGAATTGCAACATATCACCATCGATTTGGCCAATCAAACAATGGCAGAAGCCTTGGTAGGTGTAGATAAGCACGAAATTGAAATAGTAAAATCAGTTTTTCAAAGAGTGTATGATAACCTCACTCTAGGAATACTCGAAGTTTAACAACTCACCAATAACCAATAACTTAATAACTACAATATGGAAACCACCAAAAATGCAACAGTCTTACAAGGCGGCGAGTGGATTATCAAAGAAAGTAATCCAAATGAAACCTTCATACCAGAAGATTTCAACGAAGAGCAAACAATGGTAATGGATATGTGTGAGCAGTTTCTGCAAACAGAAATTCTTCCGATCATAGACCGAATCGATAAAATGGAACCCGGTTTAATGCCCTCTTTGATGGAAAAAGCGGGTGAACAAGGTTTGCTTTCTACTTCATTTCCTGAAGCTTATGGTGGATTAGGAAAAGACTTCATTACGTCTACTATAGTAAACCAAGGATTGGGCGGCGGTTTCTCTTTTTCAGTTGCAGTTGCAGCACATACTGGAATTGGCACTTTACCTATTTTATATTTCGGTACAGAAGAGCAGAAATTAAAATACATTCCAAAATTAGCAAGCGGAAAATGGAAAGGGGCTTATGGTTTAACAGAGCCCAATAGTGGTAGTGATGCGTTGGGTGCAAAAACAGTTGCTAAGTTAAGCGATGATGGAAAGTATTATATTTTAAATGGTCAAAAATGCTGGATCACCAATGGAGGTTTTGCAGATGTATACACCGTTTTTGCTAAAATTGATGGAGATAAATTCACCGGATTTATAGTAGATCGTGGCACAGAAGGATTTACACAAGGCCCAGAAGAACATAAAATGGGTATTAAAGGATCATCCACTGTACAGTTGTATTTCCAAGACTGTAAAGTGCCTGTTGAAAACGTATTGGGTGAAATTGGCAAAGGCCATATCATTGCATTTAATATTCTCAATATCGGTCGCTTGAAATTATGTGCTGCTACTTTGGGCGGTGCAAAAAAAGCTACAGATACCTCTATTCAATACGCAATTACCCGAGAACAATTTAAAATGTCTATTTCAAAATTTGGAGCCATCAAACACAAAATGGCAGAAATGGCAATAAGAATGTGGGTTTGTGAATCTGCTTTGTATAGATCAGCAAAATGGATTGATGATAAAGAACATGAATTGGCAGCAAGTGGAAAATCATTTGCAGAATCTCTTTTAGGTGCCGCAGAAGAATATGCAATAGAATGTGCCATCTTAAAAGTATTTGGAAGTGAAGTGTTAGACTTTGTAGTAGATGAAGGTGTACAAATACATGGTGGCAATGGCTTTAGCGACGAATACCAAATTTCAAAAGCCTACAGAGATAGCAGAATCAATCGTATCTATGAAGGCACCAACGAAATCAATCGTTTATTAACGGTAGACATGGTATTAAAGCGCGCAATGAAAGGAAAGTTAGATTTGATGGGGCCTGCTATGGCTGTTCAAAAAGAATTGATGAGTATCCCAGATTTTGGTGGAGAAGAAGAAGGCGCTTTTGCTAAAGAATTAAAAGCCATTGCTAACTTTAAAAAAGCAATTTTAATGGTTGCAGGTGCAGCAGTTCAGAAACTGATGATGCAATTGGATAAGGAGCAAGAAATTTTGATGAATATAGCGGATATGTCTATCGAAGTATTTCATGCTGAAAGCGCATTATTACGTGTGATGAAGCTAGCCAACAAAAAGGGAGAAGCTGCAATTGGTATTCAAACAGATATCATGAAAACCTATTTATATGATGCCGCTGATAGAATTAACAAATCAGGTAAAGACGCATTGAATAGTTTTGCTGATGGAGATGAATTACGCATGATGCATATTGGATTAAAACGTTTTACAAAAGTAGAGCCATTTAATTCCAAAAATGCTCGCAGAAGAATAGCAGATCAATTAATAGCAGACAATGGTTATAAATTGTAAAAGATAATCAACAATATCCCAACCCCGTACTCAAAATTGTACGGGGTTTTTTGTTGCTTGCCCACAAATAAATACCTTCAAGCAATGAAACAATTAATCATTGCGGTATTCACCTTTTTTACTACTTACAGTATAGCACAAAACAATACCAGTAATACTTTTTATTATGGTAGAACAACGGGCAAATTACCAGCTTTGTCTTATGGTATGGGGGAAGACCGATTAGGGGGCGCCAAAATGGGTTATATCGATACAAATGTATTATTGAAAATAGTTGACTCCTCCAAAGACATGTATACTATTCAATTATCTAAATGGCATACGGCTCTTTTAGAAAAATCATTTGTAAAACCCGATTCGGCTTCGCCCATTAAAAAACCACACTATTTAACAGGTTCATTTATTTCAAAAGGCGATTCTTTGTTTGATTATGTAAACATTAATCTCGAAGAAAAATTGCCTTATAAATCTTGGATGGAAATCAATCCAAGTAAAATAATGATAGACATTTATGGAGTTCAAAGTAATACCAATTGGATTACCCAACTCAGTTCATTAAAGGAAGTAAAAAATATTTATTACAACCAAGTAGAAGACGATGTATTTAGGGTAACCATTGAACTTAAACATGCCCAACATTGGGGTTATAATATCAGCTACAAAGGAAAAACATTAAGTGTTAGAATCAAGCGCCAACCAACCAATTTAGACATCCGCAAAATGACCATTGCTATTGATGCTGGTCATGGGGGCACCAACAGTGGCGCTTCAGGAATTAAATTAAAAGCATCAGAAAAAGAACAAACACTGCTCTTTGCAAAAGCCTTAGAAAAATCATTGAAAAAATTAGGGGTTAAAAAAATCATTATGACCCGCCAAACAGATACCAGTTTTGATAATAAAGACCGCATACTTTGGTTGCAAGAAAAAAATCCTGATTTGGCAATATCTCTTCATTTAAATTCTAGTGTTAAAGAAACGGTTAAAGGCGTTAGTACTTATTATAAACATATTGGATTTAAGCCATTAACTACTACTATTTTAAAAAGAATGCTCGAATTAAAATTGGATGAGTTTGGCAATATTGGGCATTTTAATTTTGCATTAAATGCACCTACCGACTTCCCCAATTGCCTTGTAGAAATTGCATTTTTGAGCAATCAAGAAGATGAAAGAAGAATTGTAAAGCCCAGTTTTCACACACAGGTTGCAGGGAAAGTTCAGCTTGGGATTATAGATTGGCTTAAGGGAATTAAGAATTAAGAAAGCAAAAAGATGAAAGCAGAAAGATGAAAGTAGAAAGTAGAAAGATAAAAGATCAAAGAGTTTCTACGCGAGTTCCTGCCGGCAATAAATTGAATAGTTCTAGTATCGAGTGTCGATTTCATTACTAGGATCCTTTATTTAATGAAAAGCATAAAATTTCATTGTGACCACCTGTAGGTATTCTTACAAAAAAACGCTCCCTAGAAAAGGAGCGTATATATTACACGAGAAAAGAAATCATTTTACCAATTGCTAAAACGAATACCTACTGCATAAGGATATTGCTCAACACGGGTAACATCTTTTTGTAATCTATTTAAACTATAAGAACCATACAATCGAACAGGCCCTATCCCTAATTCTGCAATGGCAGCTAATCTCCATGGTTCCATTTCAAAATTGCCATTCACTTTTTGTTTGCCCCTCTCACCACTCACTTGCTTGTTTCTGCTTTCTAATAAATATCCAGCACTCATACCTGCACTCAAACTAAATCCTTTACGATTGTCTGGAGTTGGATTGAAATTAATCATCATTGGAACAGTTAAGTAGCCTGCAAACAATTTGTTTTTACTAAAGCTGATAGAATCGTTGTGAACAAATGGTTGAGGATCTTTTCTGTAACTGATTCTTGTATCGTAACGGATATTGTACATTTCATAACCCAAACCATATTTTAAATTCAATACATGCTTGCTAATATTTAGCTTTTGCATAAAGAACCAAATATTAACATTGCTTGTTTTACCTGTATTCAATCGATAACTATTTTGATTTACAGGACCGTCAGCGGGTCTTAATGTTTTGAAATAAGGACCAGACTGAGCTGAAGTATAATTGGTATTGTCCCTAATATTGGCAAAACCCAAATCAAATATCCACCAATTGGTACTAATATTCTTTTTCTTGGCGGGTCTACGCTCTACCTTATAGGTAATATTAATATCATTCTTATTAGAGCTATAGGTTTTTTCATTGCTATTGTTCTTTTTTATAATTACAAAATTACCTACTCTAACTGTGTCTGTTGTTTTATCCGTGCTATCGGCTTGAGAAAAACTTGTTCCTGCAGCTAGTAATACTGCAAGCATGCATACGATTTGTTTCATGGTATTATTTATTAGTGACTATTTTATCTTCGTCTTGTTTTGATTTAGAACGAAATATACTACCGGCCTTGCGTATAATTCCGCGCAGTTTATCCTTATTAATTTCCATCACTCCTACATACAAGCTCTTGCTTGATTCATCAGCATCTAATTCTCTATAAACAGCTTGCTTGATTAAATTATTGGGCTGCTCATCTTCAGATACAGTTGCTTTTAATAGTATTTCATTTTTCGATAGTTCATTGGTAGAAGCTGTTTCAAGCATCGTTGCATCAATATTAGCTTCGGCATTTGCACTACTACTTGCAGCAATTTCTTCGGTTCTTACTGATTCGTTGATACTATTTTGAGCAATCGCATCAATTGGTTTTGAATTAGACGATACCTCTAGATTTTGTTTATTGTTGTTATTTGTGGCATTGTTGATAACCAATATATTTGACTGAATATTATTTATTTTTCTACTCGATATTTTTTCGTTGCGATTGTTATTATCAACTTCATCTGGAGTACTGTTTTTGATACTATTGCTAGATGTAATACTTTGTGAAGATGTATTATTCAGCTTATTTGGAACAATCATCCACAAAGAAAAAATGAATCCAATCAAAGCGGCTGCTACTGCAATGCGCCTCCATTGCATATAAAAAATAGGCCTTTCTTTTTCTTCTTTTTTGTAAAGCAATTGTTTATTTTCAAAAACGATTGCTTCAGGAATTAATTTAGTTTGCTTCAACAACATAAATTCAGCTTGCAATGCTGGATGTTGCAAAATAAATAACTCAACATCTGCTCTTTCATTTACACTCAATTCATTGTCGATGTATAATAAAAAGTAGGTTTCGTAACTGCTCATTGATAAAGCAGGTTGCTCCAGCTTTAATAAACTTTCTTTATCATTAAATACAATCGATTCATCCAAAGGCAATCTGGTTGCTTGCAGTGCAGCCAATTCATCAGCAAGGTCTGGGTGTTGATTGATAAACCGCTCCACCATTTGCATCTCTTCGGATGACAGTTCCCCATCTACCCAAAGCAGAAAATATGTTTCGTAATTATGACGGTTTATATTCATCTTGTCTTATACGTTTTCGCGGTTAACCAAATAGTTTTTCAGTGTTAACCTAGCCCTATGCAAGTAAACTTTTACTTGACTTTCATTCAAACTCATGATTTTTCCGATCTCTTCGTAACTATACCCCTCGTAATCTTTCAACATCACCAAACTTTTTTGTGTTTCATTCAAACGATTTAATGCTTGCATCAACGTTTTCTTAACACCTTCATCTTGTATATATTGAGTTCTATTATCATCCGAAAAATCATCTTTTAATTCAACTCTTTTGTGCTTTCTAATATGATCAATCATTTGATTATACCCTACAGTAAACAAAAAAGACTTTGCTTTGTCATTTTCAACTGTTTCCCTGTTTCGCCATAATTTCTCAAAAGCTGTCTGAACAATGTCGCGTGCATCTTCTTCGTGTTGAAGATTTTTTACAATAAACCGAAATAAATGATCGGAATGATTGTTTACACACTGATTGTATTGGCCTTCGGTCATGTATTGCAGTTAGGAATAAATACTCAATTCGTAGATATAATACGATTCAAGAGCCGCTATGTTACAAAAATGATTAAAAAAGAAGTAAGTTTTAGAATCTGGCCACTTTTACATGGCAAAACAGTGCTGAATCCTAAAAAAAACAACTATAATCATTTCTAATACCCTTCTGAAAACAATTATACAAATGCTATTTAATAGTTGATTACCTGCTCAGCAATGGTTGCTGGAATTTCCCTCCAATCATATTGCTGTGTTCTTAATTGAGGCTCAAATCCTGCTTCTTTGATGGCATTTTGGATTGTTTTATACGTAAAGCGATGGGGAGCACCGGCAGCACTTACCACATTTTCCTCAATCATTATACTTCCAAAATCATTGGCGCCTGCATGCAAACAAATTTGAGCTGTTTCTTTTCCTACAGTTAACCAGCTAGCTTGAATATTTTTAACATTGGGTAGCATGATACGGCTAATTGCAATCATTCGGATATATTCACCAGGTGTAGTAAGGTTATGAACACCTCTAATTTTGGTTAGCAAGGTATCTACATCCTGAAAAGTCCATGGAATAAATGCAAGAAACCCTTTAGCTTCCGCTGGTTTCAGGGCTTGCACTTCTCTAATTCTAACCAAATGAATAAACCGCTCTTCGAGTGTTTCTACATGACCAAACATCATGGTAGCACTAGTAGTTATATTCAATTTATGCGCCTCATGCATTACAGCCAACCATTCATCTGCGCCGCATTTTCCTTTTGAAATTAAGCGACGAACTCGATCAACTAAAATTTCAGCACCTGCTCCTGGCAATGAATCCAAACCGGCTTCTTGCAAAGTTTTCAAAACCTCATGATGACTCATTTTCTCCAATTTAGCTATATGAGCTATTTCAGGGGGCCCTAGAGCATGCAGCTTTATTGTTGGATATTCTTGCTTTATCTGTCTGAAAGTTTTGGCATAAAAGTCGATTCCTAAATCAGGGTGATGGCCGCCTTGAAGCAATAATTGATCTCCACCATATTTAAATGTTTCTTCAATTTTTGTGCGATAGGCGGGCATTTCTGTAATATAAGCTTCTGCATGTCCGGGTATTCTATAGAAATTACAGAACTTACAATTGGCAATACAAACGTTGGTGGTATTCACATTTCTATCAATCTGCCAGGTTACTTTTCCGTGTGGAACTTGTTTTTTCCGCATCTCATCAGCAATATGCATTAAATCAGCTAAAGGAGAATGCTCAAACATAAACATGCCTTCTTCGATAGAAAGGAATTCAAAATTCAGGGCTTTTTGATATAAATCGGATAGTTGCATAAATTTTATTATAAATGTATAACAAAGGTAATGCCGATAATGTTGTTTCGGTGCAACCAAATACTATTTTGATTTGTCTTAAGATTAGTCATATTCTTTTCAGTTCATATTAAAGTATATGTTGCGATTCTTGCTGTTACCTTTAGCTGTTTGCATCAATTTGGTCGCTCATTCTCAAGAAGAATTTGTTCAACCAGAAAGTAAATTCATTACCAAGCTCCCATTCTCTCAACTTTCTGGTGGAATTATCATTATCAAAGCCAAATTCGATAACTTACCCGATTCACTCAATTTTATACTGGATACAGGTAGTGGTGGAATCTCATTAGACTCTACTACTGCAGCAGAACTGAAAATTGTTCTCATCAATACAGAAAAAACAATTCGTGGAATTGCTGGCTTAAAGAAAGTAGCATTTGCAATGGATCATTCATTGCATTTTTCGGGGCTATCGGTAGATCATTTGGATTTTCATATCAACGACTATGAATTGCTCACCAGTGTATATGGGGTGCAAATAGATGGTATTATTGGATACAGTTTTTTAAGAAGATACATTGTTAGATTGGATTATGATAATAGTTGGGTAGAAATATATACACCAGGTACTTTTAAATACCCAAGAGGGGGACAACTGTTAAAACCGAATTTCACTACCCTGCCTCAACAATTAGCCGTGATTCAAGATTCAAGAGCAATCTTAAATCGATTCATTTTCGATACCGGAGCAGGACTTTGTTTCTTATTATCTAGAGATTTCACCGAAGACAGCAGTGTATTTAAAACCAAAAGACGTTTTTACACAACACAAGCAGAAGGACTTGGTGGTAAAAAACAAATGGAACTAACTGTTATAAGATCTGTAAAAATTGGATCTTACAAATTTAGAAATGTTCCTGTTCATGTATTTGATGATACCTATAATGTTGCTAACTACCCGGTTTTAGGAGGAATTCTAGGCAATGACTTACTCAGAAGATTCAACGTAATACTCAATTATCCCGAACAGTCTATTTTTATCAAACCCAATACTCATTTTAATGAAGACTTCGACTATAGTTATACAGGACTAGGCATTTATTTAATTGGAGGAGAAATAAGGGTGATTGATATAGTTAAAGGTTCTCCAGGAGAAAAAGCTGGTTTTAAAGAGGGAGATGTAATATTTTCTGTTGAAAGCAATTTTACCAAAAACATTCAAGTATATAAAAACCTGTTTCAAAATGCATTGGGGAAAATAAAAGTGGTGGTGTTTAGAGGCGAATTGCCTATAATACTTACATTAGATGTTCAAGATATTCGTAAATAGTTAACCAATTCATTATAGCAATTTATGTTGATAATGACCTATTTTGCAAAACGATTTTCTACAATATGATTCAATACAACCGTTTTATACTAGATAATGGATTAACCGTACTGGTGCATGAAGACAACGCTACACCAATGGCTGTTGTGAATGTTTTGTACGATGTAGGCGCAAGAGATGAAAATCCAGCCAAAACCGGATTTGCTCATTTATTTGAGCATTTAATGTTTGGAGGAAGTGTGAACATTCCAGATTATGATGAGCCATTGCAAAGATCGGGCGGAGATAACAATGCTTATACAACACACGATTTAACCAATTATTATTGCCAGCTTCCTGCACAAAATATTGAAACTGCATTTTGGTTAGAAAGTGATCGAATGTTGAGTTTGGCGTTTAGCGAAAAAAGTTTAGCAGTTCAAAAAAAAGTAGTTTGCGAAGAGTTTAAAGAACATTATCTCAATAAACCTTATGGAGATGTTTGGCATAAAATGCGCGAATTGGCTTATACTGTTCATCCATATCGCTGGATGACAATTGGTAAAGAACTGAGTCATGTTGAAAATGCACATATCGATGATGTAAAAGGATTTTTCTTTAAACATTATCGTCCGGTAAATGCAATTTTAGTTGTTGCAGGAAATGTAAAAACAGAACAAGTAAAACAATTGGCCGAAAAATGGTTTGGCCCAATAGAAACTGGCGAAAAATACATTCGCTGTTTAGCAAAAGAACCAATTCAACAAGAAGCCAGAAAATTAATCATTGAAGCAGCTGTACCATTAGATGCATTTATTAAAACCTGGCATATGGATGCACGTTTAGAAAAAGGATATTATGCGGCAGATTTATTAACAGAAATTTTAGGCGGCGGCGGATCATCTAGGTTGTATCAATCATTGGTAAAAGAACAAAAATTATTTTCCAATTTAGATTGCCATCATTTTGGAAGTATCGACGCCGGTTTGGTTACAATAGAAGGAAAATTAGTTAAAGGGGTTTCCATGGAAGATGCTGAGCAAGGTATTGCAGAAATTATCAATCATATCCAAGAAGAACTTGTAACAGAAAATGAATTAACAAAAGTGAAAAATAAAACAGAAAGTATCATCGCTTTTGAAGACATGAGTGTTATGAGCAGGGCTAGTAGTTTAGCTATGTATGAATTATTGGGAGATGCCAATTTAATGAATACCGAATTAGATAAATACCAACAAATAAGTTCAGCAGATTTACACGAATACAGCAAAGAGATTTTCAGAGAATCGAATAGCAACACAATCTTCTATCAAGCAAAGCAATAGATTAATTCAAGCAAATGAATTTAGACAGAAAAACAACTCCCTCCATTATAGATGCTGTAAGTTTTGACCTGCATTTAAAAAAATGTGAAGAATACAAATTAGACAATGGTATTCCAGTTTATAGCTTAAATGCAGGTACCCAGGAAGTTTTGCTGATAGAATGGGTTTTTTATGCTGGTAATTGGTACGAACAAAAAAACATTGTTGCAGCAACTACTAATTTCATGCTAAAAAATGGCACATCACAAAAAACGGCTTTTGGCATAAATGAATATTTTGAGTTTTATGGCGCCTATTTAAATAGAAGTTGCTATAATGAAACTGCAACTATTAGTCTACATTGCTTAGCCAAACATGTGAATGAATTATTACCTGTGGTTGCTGAAATTATTGCCGATTCAATTTTTCCTGAAGAAGAACTTAATACCTATCGAAAAAATCAACAACAAAGGTTATCTGTAAATCTTAAAAAATGTGATTTCATTGCCAATCGATTAATAGACGAATACATTTATGGCATACACCATCCTTATGGAAAGTATACTTCAACGCTTGATTATGATCAATTAAATAGAGAGGAACTGGTTGCTTTTTATGAACAGTTTTACCAGCAAGGAAAATGCATGATTTTTACAGCAGGCAAAATTCCAAATGGATTAGACAAAGCATTGAATAAAATATTTGGACATTTGCCTTTACAGCAAAGAGCTATACCTAATATCCAATACCATTTGCATCCTGCTCTAGAGAAAAAAATGCATATAATTAATGATCCTAATGGAGTTCAAGGAGCTATTCGAATGGCAAGACCCTTCCCCAATAGACATCATCCAGATTATCAAAAAGTGCAAATACTCAATAATGTTTATGGTGGATTTTTTGGATCACGCTTAATGAGTAATATTAGAGAAGATAAGGGGTATACATACGGCATACATAGTTATATACAAAACCATATTCATGAAGGAGCATGGATGATTAGTACAGAGGCAGGAAAAGATGTTTGCAAAGCCACTATTGAAGAGGTATATAAAGAAATGGATATTTTATGCAATGAACCGATTGAAGAGGAAGAATTGAGTTTAGTAAAAAATTACATGATCGGATCTGTTCTAGGAGATTTAGATGGTCCATTTCAGTTGATTGCAAGATGGAAAAACTATGTTTTAAACGGTATTGATGACCAATATTTTTATAAAAGTGTAGCCCTCATCAAAACCACTGAATCTGATGAATTACAAGAACTAGCTAAGAAATACCTCAATCCCAATGATTTTTATGAGCTGACCGTGATATAATTGAATTTAAAATTTTCTGGTGTTTGTTTTTTTAGGAAATTGTAGGATAAACATTACGTTATGGGAAGGTTTTTTACAAAAACGATTGCAACTGCTGTAGCGGTATTAATTGCAGCATATATGTTAAATGGAGTTACTGTAGCGGACAGTTTTACAGCTATACTTGTTGCAGTTGTTTTGGGATTACTCAATAATTTTATTAAACCGATTTTAATAATACTTACAATTCCTATTACGATTTTTACACTTGGAGTTTTCCTATTATTTATTAATGTTTTTATTATTCAACTTGCGGCAAAAATAGTTCCTGGTTTTATGGTGGATGGTTGGTGGACAGCTTTATTTTTTAGTTTCTTAGTTGCCTTAGTTACTTCAGTTTTAGAATCAATAATTGGAAAGCCCGCAAATACAGAATCTAATAACTAGCGCTTTACTAATGAGAAAACATACAGCATTTCTGTAGCTATCTGCAAAGATCTTTCCATATACACCTTTACTTGTTCATTGGTTCCATCCGATAATTTAGGATCTTCATAAGGAACCTTAAATCTTCCATTGGCACCAAATACGATGGGGCAAGAAGCATCCGCTTGAGAACAAGTAAGCACTGCACCAAAGTCTTTAGAAGGATTGGGCTCATCGCCATATTTTTTTGAATAAGCATCAATTGCAGCACCATCAGCAGTAAATCTTACTTCGTAATGCGGGTTGGCACCTTGGCTAATTGGTTTGATAATGAAACCAACATTGATTAAAGCATTCACTGCATTTGCATTAAATGCCGTGGTTTCGGTTCCACCTGAATAACAATAGATATTTGTTATTCCATAATATGCGGCAGCGGTTTGTGCCCATATTTGGGCGAAATGACTTCTTCTAGAATTATGTGTACAAATAAAAGTCAATGAAACTTGTTGATGCTTTGTTACTCTTCCTTGAATATAATTACTTATTTTTTTTAATTCTTCTTTGCGTTCAAGAGGTATTGTTACAAATTGTTTTTCTGCAATTTTCAAGGTTTGATTTATCAAAGGGAAAATTTCACCGGCGTTTGCATTCATTGTAAACAGTATTAAAGTCAAGAATATAAAGTGCTTTAAGGCTTGTTCATTTTTCATTTTAAAATTTATTATGTTTAACAACAAATATTTGCTTGTTGATCTTTGAGCTTGTGAAAAAGTTGATTGAATGACAGATTAAATTTTTCGAATGCTTTCCAATTAATACAATAACAACTGCGCGCTCCATCAACAGTTCCTTTAATTAATCCAGCCTCTTTTAATTCCTTTAAATGTTGCGAAACAGTTGATTGAGCCAAAGGGAGAACTTCTACTATTTCGCCACACACGCATTCATTTTTTTGTGCCAATACTTTTAAGATAGATATGCGTGCTGGATGCGACAATGCTTTTGCAAAAGCAGCCAACTCTTGTTCGGCTTTAATAAATTCTTCAATTTTTGGGACTGCCATATTCATCGTTTTTATACGATAAAGCAAAGCTAAGGGGTTTTGAATATTCATCGTACAGAAACGATAAATAACTTTTTAAAAGTTCGTTTTAACTCATTTTAAATAGAATAGGTAAATCTATAATGGTATATATACATGTGAATCGGCATACTTGTATTATTCTCTTAGCTAGATCGCAGTTTTAATCAAAAACCATTTATCACAGGAAAATAACCGTTTATCCTTTTGAGAAAAATCAAAAAAATCATAACTAATTGTATATCAATTAATTATATTAAACCCATATCTAAAGTCTACATATTACTTCAAAATACTTAGTACTATGTGTTGCATAGTACTAAAATAATCCCCATCTTTGTGTTGTCAAAGCAAACAAACTAAAATAATTAAACATAAAAGTTATGAAAACAGTAACAACCAACCCAACTAGCAACAACACAGTAGTAACTGTAAATAAGCCAGTTTTTGGTTTAGCAGATTTTTGGAACATAGAGCGCATGCGCAGAGTTAGATCTCCAAGAAGAAACATGAACTAATCTTATCTCATCAATCATCCTAATAAAAATTAATACGCATGGATATTCAAAATACACAGAGTCAGATGCGCAAGGGCGTTTTGGAGTTTTGTATCCTTTCAATCATCAGGCAGGGTGAAGTATACCCTTCCGACTTGGTTGATAGAATGAAAGCTGCCAATCTGCATATTCTAGAGGGCACGCTCTACCCACTGTTAACCAGATTGAAAAATGCAGAATTACTAACTTATCGTTGGGTAGAGAGCAATAGCGGACCGCCACGTAAGTATTTCTTGATGACCGAAAAAGGTTTGGCCTTTTACGGAGAACTCGAAAGAACCTGGCAAGAACTAGCCGACGCCGTTCAGGTGCTTACCCAACCAATTAATACCTCAGAACTTGAGCACCCTTTAGACCATGAAAATCAAACAAACCAACCTTAACAATTAAAATATGTACCATGAAATGAGCCATAACATTATTTGAAATCAACCAAAATGTTCAATGGCGAATTCCATTTGGCATAAATCAATAAAAATAATCACATGAAAAAGGTAATCAATATAAACTTTCAAGGCAGGGTAATACCAATAGAAGAAGCTGCTTACGATGTATTGAAGCAATACGTAGATAGCTTGCGTACATTTTTTGCCAACGAGGAAGGAAGAGACGAAATCATCAACGATATCGAAGGTAGAATTGCCGAATTATTTGGCGAAAGACTCAAAAAAGGCAGCACTTGCATCATCAATGAAGATGTAGAAAGCATTATTGCTAGTATGGGCCGACCTGAAGATTTTGAAGATGAAGAAAGCAATATGAAATCTCAACCAGCTGGCAATAAAGAAGAAAGTTATCGCCCTAATTTTGAAAACTATACAGCTCCAGGTAAAGGACGCTTATACAGAGACACCAATGATAAAGTATTGGGTGGTGTATGTAGTGGTTTAGCTGCTTATTTTAGAATAGATCCATCCATTATTCGTATCATATTTGTAGTATTTACATTTAGCGGAGGTGCAGGTTTCTTATTGTACTTATTAATGTGGATCATCCTTCCATCAAAGCCGTTGGATCATATTGCTTCTACCAGGCGATTGTATCGTAATCCAGAAGAAAAAGTGATAGCTGGTGTGGCAAGCGGCATTGCAACTTATTTTGATATTGCCATTTGGATTCCTCGACTAATATTTGCCATGCCATTGGTTTTAGGCATATTGAGTTCAATCATAGGTTCTGCTTTTTGGTTTGATGCTCATCCCTTCCCATCATTTGTTTTTAGCTCATTTGGCGGGTCATTATTTATCATCTATGCTGTGTTGTGGGCAGTTATTCCTGAAGCCAATAGTGCTTCAGAAAAATTAG
>JBILRH010000157.1:0-3925 GCA_044372715.1 Sediminibacterium sp.
GAGAGTTTAACCAAAGTTTAGTCAAATTCCCAGTAATACCAATGGGAACACCAGACCCCTATATTCCACAGAAGCAGTAAAAAAATAAATTAACTCATAAATCAACAATAGCCAGCGGGTAATATCGGTTCGACTTTATGGAAGAGCAACAAATAGATTCCCTTCTGTTTGTTTGCTGATGATCTTCACAAATAGTTTCAATTGAAAGCATTGAAATTTAAACATTAGTTAATTTAAAGTGTTATCGTAATTAATTAAAAGCATAATAATGGTAACGCAAATTGAAAAAATTAAAAAAACAATTGAACCCTTAAGACAAGAGATTATAAATCATAAAGTTTACTCAGCAATTAAAGACATAGAAGACCTAAAAGTTTTTATGCAATACCATGTATACGCTGTTTGGGATTTTATGTCTTTATTAAAAACATTGCAAAGAAACTTAACTTGTACATCAGTTCCTTGGTTTCCCAAAGGAACCGCAGACACAAGATATCTTATTAACGAAATTGTTGTGGGTGAAGAATCGGACGTAGACCTAAATGGCATAAGGAAAAGTCATTTTGAATTATATTTAGATGCAATGAAACAATGTGGTGCAGATGCCACTAAAATTGAAGTTTTTACAGATGTGTTAAAAAATACGGGCAACTTTAATCTTGCTTATTTGTCTTCTGAAACTCCTAAGGAAGCTATCGATTTTGTTGATTTTACTTTCAAAGTTATTGAAAGCGGTAAAGATTATTTACAATCAGCTGTTTTCACTTTTGGACGCGAAGACCTAATTCCGGGTATGTTTATCTCCATAATCAATGAAATGCACAAAAAATTTCCTGATGATATTTCTATTTTTAAATACTATATCGAAAGGCATATCGAAGTTGATGGAGACCACCATAGTCACCTTGCTATACAAATGACATCCAGCCTTTGTAAAGACAATGAACAATATTGGAAAGAAGCAGAAGAATCGGTTATACATTCATTAAAGCAAAGAATTGAGCTGTGGAACGGCGTATACCGACAGTTGACAGAAAAAACTACTACTAAAAGTAGCCATTAGAATTTAGCGGTTCAGTTGTAAATTAAGTCTTATGCTTATTAGTAAGCTTATAATGGCAGATATTGTTGTACATCTCAATTACCAAATGAGTTTTCCCATCAGTTTTATTTTGCTAACTTCATTGGCTAAATAGTATCCGATATGAGTACCTTGTTAGAGCAACTACAGTCTATGCGCCAATATTTTAATTCAGGCGTTACAAAGCCATATGCGTATAGAAAAAATCAATTACTTACTCTAAAAAAAGCAGTTGAGGAAAATGAGCAAGCAATTTATGATGCATTGCATATCGATTTAAAAAAGAGTAAAGAGGAGACTTGGGTTACTGAGAATGGATTTTTCATGACTGAATTAAAAGATACCTTGTCTAATTTAAAAAACTGGATGGAGCCTCAAGCAGTACCAACCAATTTATTAAATCTTCCATCGAGCAGTAAAATTGTTCAAGAACCGCTAGGTGTTGTTTTGGTGATAGGGCCTTGGAATTATCCATTTCAATTATTATTCACTCCTTTAATGGGAGCCATTGCAGCCGGCAATTGTGTAGTACTAAAACCGAGTGAATTTGCACCAGCAACAGCAGCTATTATGCAAAAAATTGTAGAAGCATGTTTTAGTCCTGAACAAGTTTTGTATGTGAATGGTGATGGGGCGGCAGTTATTCCGGAGATGATGGCTCATTTTAGTTTTGATCATGTTTTTTATACGGGTAGTACATCTGTTGGAAAAATTATTTATAAAATGGCTGCCGAAAATTTAACGCCTGTGACTTTAGAGCTTGGAGGTAAAAGCCCCTGTGTAGTAGAAGCCGATGCCAACATGTCGGTAGCTGCAAAAAGAATTGCCATGCCCAAATATTCCAATGCTGGTCAGATGTGCGTGGCTCCAGATTATGTATTGGTGCATGAAAGTAAAAAAACAGCGTTAATAGCCGAATTAAAAAAAGCGATTCCTGCAATGTATGGAACCGACCCTGCAAATACAGAAGGGTATGGAAGAATCATCAACGAAAAACAATTCAACAGAATTATCAGTTACTTATCAGACGGAACAATTGTTTATGGGGGTAACTATAATGAAGCCAGTTTATACATTGAGCCAACTATTTTGGATGGAGTAAATATTGATTCGAAAATCATGAAAGAAGAAATTTTTGGACCCATTCTTCCCATACTCACATTTACTACAATGGAACAAGCTAAAGCCATTATTGCCCATAATCCTAATCCTTTGGCGTTTTATATTTTTACTTCCTCGAGTGAAAAAGAAAAGGCTTGGATCGAAGCAATACCAGCTGGTGGTGTTTGTGTGAATGCAGCTAGTGTTCATTTAATGAATCCGCATCTTCCCTTTGGTGGTAGGGGTTTCAGTGGCACAGGTGCTTATCATGGAAAATACAGTTTTGATACTTTTAGTCATAAAAAATCGGTGATGAAATCGCCAACTTGGTTTGATCCTGCATTAAAATATCCGCCATTCAATGGCAAATTGAAATTATTGAAGTGGATGGTGGGTTAACTAGGATCAATAGCGAATTCCTTATGAAAAAATTCATTATTATATTTTTCGCGTTACTAATTATTGCAATTGTATTTGTAAAACAAAAAAACATGACTTGGAGACAATCAATCTTAAAATCAATTTATCCATTGATTATGTTGAAAGGAAAAATTGTAGGAAATGACAAAGCAATAAAACTGAACAATGAAACAGTGCAGCCAATTAATTCTTTTTATAACTTATCGGCAGTTAAGAATAATGGCGACACCCTTCATTTTGAAACACTTAAAGGAAAAAAAGTACTCATTGTAAATACTGCAAGTGATTGCGGCTATACAGGACAGTATGAGCAATTGGAGCAATTGCATAAAAAATATGGTAATCAATTAGTAGTTTTGGGTTTTCCTGCCAATGATTTTAAAGAGCAAGAAAAAAAATCGGATACCGATATTGCAGCATTTTGCCAAGTGAATTATGGAGTAACATTTCAATTGATGCAGAAAAGCAGTGTTGTTAAATCTGCTCAACAAAATCAAGTATTTAAATGGTTGTCTGATCCTGCTGAAAATGGTTGGAGTAAATACCAGCCAACTTGGAACTTTAGTAAATATTTGATTGACGAAAAAGGAGTACTCCAAGGATTTTTTACGCAAGATGTTTCACCGCTTGACGAAGCAGTTATTAAGTTACTAGGGTATTGAGTTATTGGTTACACTTAATTCTGCTTTCATCTTTCTGCTTTCATCTTTCTGCTTTCATAATTCTAAATAGGGCAGTTCTCGTGGTAATTAATTAACTCAATAGGCGTTCTTTCAAAGCCGTATCCAGCATACGCTACAGCTACTTCATCTAAAACTGCTTCAATCTCTGAAGGGTCCATCAATGTTACCAATCGGGCACGATAATCTTTAATACCTGGTAATCCCTTTAAATAATTGGTATAATGACGGCGCATCTCAAAAATACCCACTTTAGGCCCTTTCCATTCTACGGAACGCTGCAAATGTTTTTTACAAACTTCTACACGTTCTATTAAAGTTGGTGAAGGCATTATTTCTCCAGTAGCTATATAATGTTTGATTTCTCTAAATATCCAAGGGTAACCAATTGCGGCTCTTCCAATCATAATACCATCCACGCCATAACGGGTTTTATATTCCACTGCTTTTTGTGGGCTATCGATATCTCCATTTCCAAAAATGGGTATATGTATACGTGGATTGTTTTTTACTTTGCCTATCAAGGTCCAATCTGCTTCTCCCTTATACATCTGGGCCCTTGTACGTCCATGAATGGCCAATGCTTTTATGCCAACATCTTGTAAACGTTCTGCAACTTCTTCTATGTTTTTATTGGAATCAT
>JBILRH010000036.1:0-14446 GCA_044372715.1 Sediminibacterium sp.
GTTTTCTGCTTCGTGTAGTTTGTCTAATTCTTCGCTCATAAAAGTCTTGTGGGTCTTGCGTTTTAGTTAAAATTTGCAAGTAGGCAAATGTACTTATAATTAAGCTAAAATTAGTGTCAAAAATTGGCTAGTTTTCCCCATTTTAACGATTCAAATGGGGTGTTTTTTTGCAAAAAAGATGTTTATACATTAATTTTGCGGCGGATGATTCAAGTAATGGACATATTAAAGCTATCTCAAAAAACGGCCATTGATCCTAATCTGGATATATTGTACCAACGAGAGCAGCATATTCCAGGGTCTATACAATACAGTATTAGACGTTATTTTGCGCATCCTGCATGGGTATCTGAAGATACAGGCATGTTGGTGTATCATTACAATCAAAAAAAGCCCAAGGAGAATTTTTTGGAATTGAGGTATTGTACAACTGGCAATAAATATTGCCCAGAAAAAAGTTGTTCTCAATGCGTTCATTTACCCACTATGAATTGTGATGGAAAACAACAAACAATCGATGTTTTCACTTTTCATTTTACTTCAACTTTTTTGCATCAGTTTGTGCACAATATAAAGTTGAGTAATCATAAAGATGAGGTACTTGCTTTTAAGCATCCCAATGCTTTTACTAAAATTTTCCCTGTATCAATTAAAAAAAGAAATATTCTAGATGCTGTGCTTAACCATAGTTATTCTGGATCGTTGGAAAATATTTTTATTAACTCCAAAGTGCACGAATTATTATTGCATAGTTTGGAATGTTTGATTGAAGAAAAGGAAGAAGGATTTGTTTGCAAGTTTTTAGCAGACGACAGCGGCAAAGAAAGAATATACCAAGCGCGTGAAATTTTATTGCAACATATTGGCGATCCTATTACCATAAAAGAACTCAGTAGAAAAGTAGCCATGAACGAATGCTACTTGAAGAAAGGATTTAAAGAAGTATTTGGAACAACTATTTTCGATTTTTATCAACAGCAAAGAATGGAACATGCCAAGTATTTGTTGTACGAGAAAAGCCTTAGTGTTACTGATGTTTCAGCCTTATTGGGTTATTCTTCTATCTCTCATTTTTCTGCGGCTTTTAAAAAGCATACTGGCTTGAAGCCTTGTGAATTACTAAAGTAGTTACTAGGGGAAGATGAAAGATGAAAGAGGAAAGATGAAAGAAGAAAGAAAAAAGATGAAAGAAGAAAGATGAAAGATAAAAGATGAGATAAAAGATACAATTGAGTATATCATAATTCATATTTCATAATTCATATTTCATAATTCTTCTTCTACAAACCTCTGTATCCATTAATAACTATTCTTTGAATAATATTATTTGGCGTATTGGGGCTGTATAATAGCTGTTCTATCATACCAATACCTTTTGCATAATAAACATCCGCAACCAATAAGGTTTGTTCTGCCCCGCTTGAGCCATCTGGGGTAAACAGCATTTCTCTTTTTACTTTTATGATATTGGTAAATGCGGCACCTAAATAATTTCCATTAAGATCAGTATTGGTTACAGTGATTCTTAATCGGGCATTTCCTAAAAACAGTACCCCACTTTGAATGGTTCCTGCTCTAACAATTGTTGTTTCCCAAGTTGCATTGGGTGTTCCGGGAATTACATTGTCTTTTAAATAAATGTATTCGGCATTATTTGCTACCGTATCATATAAATAGAGATAATCATATTCGGGTGTGCCCAAACTCCAATATTCTCCAGCACTATTTCTACCTGTAACAGATAATGTATCCATAGTTGGCGTAGTTTGGTATTTGAAGTAAGTTTTTCCTTGATGAATAAAAGGAATTGGAGATATGCTTGCTCTGAAAGTATCTAAAACCATGCCTGCGCCAAAATTAAATCCTGGTTTTAATTGATACCTTATCCATCCATCAGCGGTTCTAGGGCAGTAAGAAGATGTACTAGATCCATTATTGGGTCCTCCAACCAGTAAGCTAAATCCACATGTGCTATTGCCAAAATAGGTTTTAAAATCGGTAGTTCCGGCTGTTAAAGGACGTCCTTTTCCTTTTAGTTTAATAGTTTTTGCACCCGTTGAAAGTACATATCCAGAATCTATAAACCACATTCCATTCACTGTATCTGAGTATATCAGGTATTTGCCCAAGGCAGCAAAATTTACATTGACTACTACAAAGTTGGTGTCAACTAAATCTGCATTGATATAATAGGTTCCATTAATGGTTGCTTGCTTACATTGACCAATACTATCTGTTAAAATTCCAGATGCATTGCCACTTGCAGCCCCTGTTTCCAAACTCATTTCCTTAGTACAGCTGTATAAAAGCATTGCCAAGGAAAAGGAGTAAACAACTTTTTTCAACAGTAATTTCATGAATGGATCTGGATTTATGCTACGAATATCAGACAATAATTACACCAATAATGCGGCCTGAGGAGTTAATTTATTGGTATTTATCAATTGACTAATATTATTGAAAGTGGTTGTTGCAATTTGGGTTAGTGCTTCGTTTGTAAAGAATGCTTGATGAGCTGTAATTAGTACATTCGGAAAGCTCATTAATCGTTGAATGGCATCATCTTGAATAATATCTTCTGAAAGATCCCTGAAAAACAACTTTTCCTCTTGTTCATATACATCAATCCCTAAAGCGCCTATCTGGCCTGTTTTTAAGGCTTTGATTACGGCTTTTGTATCAATTAATCCTCCTCTACTGGTATTAATTAAAACAGCCCCTTTTTTCATCATGGCAAAGCTTGATTCGTTCATTAAATGTTTGGTTTGATCATTCAATGGGCAATGAAGAGAGATAATATCCGATTTAAATACCTCCATAATTGGGAGGTACTCCACTCCAAGGGCTTCGAGGTCTTTATTGGCAATCAAATCAAAAGCCAACACCCTACAACCAAAACCCAGCATGATTTTGGCAAAAGCCTTTCCAATATTGCCTGTGCCAATTATTCCAATCGTTTTTCCATGGATATTGTATCCCAATAAGCCGTTCAGCGAAAAATTTTGTTCTCTAACCCGATTATAAGCCTTATGTGTTTTCCTATTGAGTGTTAAAATCATGGCTACGGCATGTTCCGCAACAGCTTCTGGAGAATAAGCAGGAACCCTGCAAACCCTTATTCCATTTGATTTTGCTGCATCTAGGTCTACATTATTAAACCCGGCACATCTTAATGCAATTATTTTAACTGTGGTTTTTGATAATTTTTCAAGAACTCCGGCAGTTACTTTGTCGTTAACAAATACACAAATAGCGTTTGCTCCAGCTGCAAAATCGGCAGTTTGCTCATTTAAGGGGATTTCTAAAAAAACCAGCTCGTAATTGTCTTTATTGAATTGGGTGAAAAAAACCTTGTCATAGGGCTGGGCCGAAAAGAATACAATCTTCATGACCTAAATATACTGCGGCTTTGTCTTAGATCCTTACCTTTACCACCATTTTTTAACCAATTACCCAAAAGGAATTGTTGATTGAATAATATGAGTGAGAAGTACACTGAATTTACGGGACTGAATCTCCCACAAATAGAAAAAGACATTTTATCTAGTTGGAACGCCAACCATGCTTTTGCGAAAAGTATTTCTTTAAGGGAAGGTAAAAAGCCATTTGTTTTTTATGAAGGACCACCAAGTGCCAATGGCATGCCAGGTATACATCATGTTATTTCTAGAACACTAAAAGACATGGTTTGTAGGTATAAAACCATGCAGGGATATCAAGTAAAGCGCAAGGGTGGATGGGACACACATGGGCTTCCCATAGAATTAGGTGTAGAGAAAGAATTGGGTATTACCAAAGAAGATATTGGTATTAAAATTTCAATAGAAGATTATAACCAAAAATGTAGAGAAGCAGTTCTTAGGTATAAAAAAGAATGGGATGATATCACCAATAAAATGGGATACTGGGTTGATTTGGATAATCCCTATGTTACTTATGAGAACAATTATATCGAAACCCTTTGGTGGATTCTAAGTGAATTGTACAAGAAAGGTTTTTTATACGAAAGTGTAAGCATTCAACCTTATTCTCCTGCCGCTGGTACAGGTTTGAGTTCTCATGAATTGAATCAGCCTGGAACTTATAAAGATGTAAAAGATACATCTGCCGTGGCCATGTTTAAGGCAATCAATAATGAACAATCAGCTTTTCTTTTTGAAGCTGTTGCTGCACATAATGGAAACAAGGATGGCGAAATTTTCTTCATGGCATGGACTACCACTCCATGGACTTTACCATCCAATTTAGGATTAACTGTTGGACCAAATATTGATTATGTTTTGGTTAAAACATTCAATCCTTATACCCATTTACCTGTTTTTGTTGTGCTTGCAAAAGCTTTGCTGAATAAGCATTTCAAGCCAGAAGGTGAAAATGGGAATTTTGAAAAATACAATGAGCAATCAAAATTATTACCATGGACGGTATTAGCTAGTTTCAAAGGTGCCGATATCGAAAATGCAAGTTATGAGCAATTGCTTTCTTACGAAGCCAATTCATTAAAAGCCATTCATGAAATCACACCTACTGCAAAACCATTTAGGGTAATAACCGGAGATTTTGTTACTACAGAAGATGGAACTGGTATAGTACATACTGCGCCAGCATTTGGTGCAGACGATTATAGGGTTGGAAAGAAATTTGATATTGGTATTTTAACCATGGTAGATCGCCAAGGAAAATTTGTAGATGGATTAGGTGAGTTTAGTAATCGCTATGTAAAAAATTACAAAGACGATGCAGCTTATGTGGATGTAAATATTGATATCTGTGTAAAATTAAAAAAAGAGAACAGGGCTTTTAAAGTAGAAAAATACGAACACAGTTATCCGCATTGTTGGAGAACAGATAAACCCATTTTGTATTATCCTTTAGATGCTTGGTTTATTAAAACAACGGCTGTAAAAGACCGTATGGTAGAATTGAATAAAACCATCAATTGGAAACCAAAATCTACTGGTGAAGGAAGGTTCGGTAATTGGCTAGAGAATATGGTAGATTGGAATTTGAGCAGAAGCCGTTATTGGGGAACTCCATTGCCTGTTTGGAGAACAGAAGATGGAATAGAAGAAATTTGTATTGGATCTATAGCTGAATTAAATGATGGAATTAGAAATGCCAATGCAGTATTAGGGGGCGATATCAATAAGCATTATTTACATGAAGGTATTTTAGATTTACACAAACCATTTGTAGATGATATTATTTTAGTAAGTGCTTCTGGTAAACCAATGCATCGTGTTCCAGATTTAATTGATGTATGGTTTGATAGTGGCGCAATGCCTTATGCACAATGGCATTATCCATTTGAGAACAAAGATCTGATTGATAAGGGAGAAGCTTTTCCTGCTGATTTTATTGCAGAAGGAGTAGACCAAACACGTGGATGGTTTTATACCTTACATGCATTGGGTGTTATGTTATTTGATAGCGTTGCTTATAAAGCTGTTGTGAGTAATGGATTGGTATTGGATAAGAATGGCAATAAAATGAGCAAGCGCTTGGGTAATGTAGTAAACCCTTTTGAAACCATTGAAAAATATGGGGCAGACGCTACCAGATGGTATTTAATTACCAATGCATCTCCATGGGATAATTTAAAATTTGATTTAGCAGGAATACAGGAAGTTCAGCGAAAATTTTTCGGAACATTGTACAATACCTATCAATTCTTTTGTTTGTATGCCAATGTAGATGGGTTTGCTTTTAAAGAAGCTTATATTCCTTTAGAGCAGCGCCCTGAAATTGATCGTTGGATTCTTTCTTCATTAAATACTTTGGTAAAAAATGTTACCGAAAGTATGGATGATTTTGAACCTACTATGGCGGGAAGAGCAATCGAAGAATTTGTAGATGCTCAATTGAGTAACTGGTATGTTCGTTTGTGTAGAAGAAGATTTTGGAAAGGTGAATATGAAAAGGATAAAATAAGTGCTTATCAAACCTTGTATGAATGTTTAGAAACCATTCTTCGATTGGTTGCACCAATTTCGCCTTTCTTTAGCGATGCTATTTTTACCCATCTTAATGCTGTAACCAAAAGATTTGATGCCAGTTCTGTGCATCATGTAGATTATCCGGATTATACTCAAGCAGCTATAGATCCTTTATTGGAAGAAAGAATGCAATTGGCCCAAGAAACTTGTTCGTTGGTGTTGTCTCTAAGGAAAAAAGTGAATATAAAAGTGCGTCAACCACTTCAAAGAGTAATGATTCCTGTGATGAATTCGCAAATGAAGGGTCAGTTGGAAAAAATGGAAGACCTTATCAAGGCCGAGGTAAATGTTAAAGAATTAGAATACATCACCGAAACGGCGGGAGTTATCAGCAAAAAAATCAAAGCCAATTTTAAAACCCTGGGCGCAAAATTGGGTGCTTCTATGAAAGAAGCCGCTGCCATTATTGGCTCTTTCGATCAAAATCAGATAGGGAAAATAGAGCAGAACGGAAAAACAACCCTTCAATTGAGTGCTGGACCGGTAGAAATTGACCTATCAGATGTAGAAATCATTGCCGAAGACATCCCTGGATGGAGTGTAGCCAGTAAGGGTGCACTCACGGTAGCCTTGGATATTACCCTTTCCGAATCCTTAAAACTAGAGGGAGAAGCCAGGGAGTTTGTAAACCGTGTACAAAATATTAGAAAAGAGAGCGGTTTTGCGCTTACAGACCGTATATTCGTGCAGCTTGAGAAGGGCTCTGCAATCCAAAACGCTATTATTCAATTTAACGATTATATTTGCCATGAAATATTGGCTGATGGTATTGAATGGACATCTCAAATTTATGATGGAGTTGAGATAGAAGTTAATGAAATCAGTTTAAAAGTGGTAGTAAACAAAAAAGGATAAACTTTATGGCTACGAAGAAACCAGCCCCAAAAAAGGCCGCACCAGCCAAAAAAGCTGTAGCAAAACCAGCTGCAAAAGCTGTTCCTGCCAAGGCACCTGCAAAATCTGTTGCTGCGAAGCCTGTAGCAAAACCAGCTGCAAAAGCTGTTCCTGCTAAGGCACCTGCAAAAGTTGCGGCTAAATCTGTTGCTGCGAAGCCTGTAGTAAAACCAGCTGCAAAAGCTGTTCCTGCTAAGGCACCTGCAAAAGTTGCGGCTAAATCTGTTGCTGCGAAGCCTGTAGCAAAACCAGCTGCAAAAGCTGTTCCTGCTAAAGCACCTGCAAAAGCTGTTCCTGCCAAGGCACCTGCAAAATCTGTTGCTGCGAAGCCTGTAGCAAAACCAGCTGCAAAAGCTGTTCCTGCTAAGGCACCTGCAAAAGTTGTGGCTAAATCTGTTGCTGCGAAGCCTGTAGCAAAACCAGCCGCAAAAGCTGCACCTGCAAAAGTTGCGGCTAAAGCTGTCCCTGCTAAGGCACCTGCAAAATCTGTTGCTGCGAAGCCTATAGCAAAACCAGTTGCAAAGCCTGTACCCGCTCCGGTATCAAAACCGGCCCCGGCTCCAGCGAATAAGCCTACCCCTCCTCCTGCTCCTCCAAAGCCGGTTGTAAAAGCACCACCTACACCTCCTGTTAAGCCTGTAAAAAAAGTACATGGTCCTATCAAGGATGTGAAAGTGCCTAAAATTAATTCTAAATCGAGTGTTCCTTATAATCCAGGTTACACTCCGCTCGAAAAACGAGTGGAAGTGCAAAAGCCACAAGGACCTTTAGTAAAATACAGCGATGCTGATCTAACTGATTTCAGAGACTTAATAAATAAAAAATTAGAGGCTGCTAAAAAAGAATTGACTTATTTACAAGGATTGATTACTCGTAAAGACGAAATGGGTGGAGATAATGACGATGCTCGTTATATGACCATGGAAGATGGAACCATGAGCATGGAAAAAGAACAGCTTAGTCAAATGGCAAGTCGTCAAATTACCTATATCGATCATTTAGAGAAAGCAATTATGCGTATTGAGAACAAAACCTATGGCATTTGTAGAGTAACCGGAAGGTTAATCGACAAAGCTCGTTTGCGTGCTGTTCCTCATGCAACACTTAGTTTAGAAGCTAAATTAGGGTTGGTAAAACCTAGTTCGGAATAAATAGTTCTTTTATATTCAAAGCTTGATACAAACCTCAACTGCTTTAAAATTGCTGAATTCTCCTCGCTTTGCGATGTCGAATTCAAAGCGCGCAATTTTAAAAAGGTTTCCTTTTTGTATCAAGCTTTTCTATTTACGTGAACTATCAAGTTTATGTATAATGAAACTAATTTCGTTTTGTAAAAGAAAGTTCAAAACTAAGCATCTACTTCACTTCCTGCATGTCAACAAGCTTCTTGTAAATTCCTCCTTTAGCCAATAAACTATCATGGGTTCCTCTTTCTGCAATTTCACCCTTTTGTAAAACTATTATTTCATTGGCATGTCTGATCGTAGACAATCGATGTGCAATAACAATGGAGGTTCTGTTTTGCATCATATTATTGATGGCGTCTTGTACCAATCTTTCACTTTCAGTATCAAGTGAGGAGGTTGCTTCATCTAAAATAAGAATGGGAGGATTTTTTAATACGGCTCTAGCAATGGTAACTCTTTGCCTTTCGCCACCACTCAATTTACTTCCTCTATCTCCAATATTGGTATCAAAACCATCTTCTTTTTTACGAATAAAATCCAAGGCATTGGCCACTTTAGCCGCATGTTCTATGGATTCAATAGAAGCTAGTTCTGTACCCAAAGAAATATTATTGGCAATGGTGTCATTAAATAGAATGGGTTCTTGCGTAACGATGCCCATTAAATTTCTAATACTATTTAGTGAAAAAGATTTGATATTATTTCCGTCGATTAAAATCTCACCACTACTTACATCGTGAAACCGAGGGATTAAATCGGCTAAACTGCTTTTGCCTGCGCCCGAAGAACCAACCAGGGCAATGGTCTTGCCTTTTTCAATCACTAGATTGATATTTTTTAAAATGGGTACATCGTCATAAGAAAATGAAACGTTTTTGAATTCTATTTTATCCTTGAACTCAGCAATCGTTGTGGCATTTGGTAAATCAGTAACAGTTAATGGAGCTTGTAAAATTTCCTCAATTCTTTTGATGGCAGCACTGCCTCTTTGAGAGTTATAAAATGCTGTTGACAATGATTTTGCGGGGTTGATAATTTGGGTGAATATTAAGATATAACTAATAAAACTATCACCTTTTAATCCTGCTTCATTGCCTAAAACCAATCTGCCTCCAAACCATAAAATACAACTCAATACCATTACACCCATGAATTCCGACATTGGCGAAGCCAAGTCTCTTCTAAAATTCATTTTATTTCGAATATGATTTAAATTATTATTGGTGTTAAAAAATCGATTTCTTAAAATAGGTTCTGCATTAAAAGCCTTGATAACTCTTAAGCCTCCTAATGTTTCATCCAAAATAGACATTAAACTACCTAGTTCTTCTGCAGAAGCTGTGGATTGTTTTTTCAAAGATCTACTTAACCTGCCAATTAAAAATCCAGTAAGTGGCAATAAAACCAACAAGAACAATGATAAGAGTGGGCTGATATAAACCAGTACTCCTAAAATAATCAGAATATTCAACGGATCTCTGATCAATCCTTCTAAAGTACTCATAACACTCCATTCGATTTCGTTGGCATCATTGCTCATTCGGCTAATAATGTCACCCTTTTTTTGTTCGGTAAAAAAACCAATGGGCAGTTCTAATATTTTAGCATACAGATCAGATCTTAATTTGGTCATCACATAATTACGCATAGGGGCCAATACCCTATAAGACAAATAAGTAAACATATTTTTAAAAAATATGGAAACGATGATAATGATACAAACCGTTCCTAATGCGTAAATAGCACCTTCACGGGCAATTAATTCATTGTAGTAATATTTAAAATAATCCACTAGGTTTTTCAACCCTTCAATGGAAAAACTCATTGCAGGTTTAACTACTTCCTCTTTTTTATCGGTAAATAACAGTTTCAAGATAGGTGATAGCATGGCCAATGAAACCAAAGAAAATAGGATAGAAAGTAGGTTGAAAACAACGTATAATGCGATGTTCCGCTTCTGGTTGCTTAGGTAAAATAGGATTCGTTCAAATCGTTTCATACAGGAATAAATGGTAAAACACCACAAAGTAACTAATTTTACACCCAATAAACAGTAGAATATGGAGGAGGGTAAACGTCAAAGACAAATTGCAGGTGCATTGCAGGAACAATTTAGCGAGATATTTCGTAGGCTTAACCTATCTATGATAGATGGGGGGATGGTGTCTATATCTAGTGTAAAGGTTACACCAGACCTTTTAGAGGCCAGGGTTTACATTAGTTTGTTTCAAGTAAAAAATGCATCTAATGTGATGAAAATCATCGAATCCAGGGCCTGGGAAATTAAAAAGGAGCTGGCAGAAAAAATGAAGCACCAATTAAGGAGAATTCCTGTGATTCATTTTTACAACGACGACACTTTAGATTATGTATTTAAAATGGAGCAAGTGTTCAAAGAAATCAATGAGGGCGGAACAAGTTCTGATCATAACACCAATGAATAAACTTAATACAATGTGAAGTGTATCTCATAATTCATATCTCATAATTCATAATTCCTTTAATTGAATCTACTTTTCGCCTGGCGCTATTTTAGATCAAAAAAATCAACCAATGCAATTAATATTATTGCTTGGATAGCTGTTACTGCCATTGCTGTAGGAACAGCTGCGCTCGTTATTATTTTAAGTGTATTTAATGGATTTGAAGATTTGGTAAAAGGATTATACGGAGATTTTTATGCTTCGGTTAAGGTTGTACCTGCACAAACAAAAACCTTTCATATTTCTGCCGATCAGCTCAATCAATTAAAGGCGATAAAACAAATTAAAGCAACAAGTTTTATTGCCGAAGAGAAAGCATTGTTAATGGGAAATTATCAAGCCATTGTAACAGTTAAAGGTGTTGAAGATAATTATAACAATATCAATAATATATCAAAATATGTAAAACGTGGAAGCTTTGAACTTGGAGACAAAGAAAACCCTGGATTTATTATGGGTGCTGGCATAGAGAATGCCGCAGGAGTTGATATAGAGCGAGGTTTAACGCCCACCATTCTGTATATGCCCAATCAAAATGCAGCTAATTTGAGCGCTATGGATGGCTTAAACTCTTATGTTGTTAAACCAACCGGAACATTTGTTATACAACAGGATTTTGACAATAAATATGCTTTTACCAATTTGGCCTTTTTAAAGTATATGTTGAATATGTCGGATGATGAGTATAGTGCAATAGAAATAAAAACAAATGGACAAGATGACTTGGTAAAAAGGGATGTACAAAAAATATTAGGGAGTGGGTATAAAGTACAAACTCGCTATGAACAAAACCAATCTTTGTATGCAGTTATGCAAATGGAGAAATGGGTGATTTATGCCATACTTTCTTTGATTCTTGTAGTTGCGGCATTCAATATGATTGGTGCATTAACCATGTTGGTTTTAGAAAAACAAAAAGACATCGCAGTATTAAAAGCAATGGGGGCAGATGATGGTAGAATTCGAAGTATTTTTTTACTAGAAGGATTATTATTGGCTGGAATAGGAACAGGATTAGGATTTTTTATTGCAACTAGCATTTGTTGGTTGCAGATAAAATACCATTTAATCAAATTGGGGGGATCAACTTTTATTATAGATTACTATCCTGTAAAAACAGCTATCTCCGATTATCTATTGGTTTTTGTTACTGTTGGTTTTATTGCCATTTCAGCAGCATGGATAAGTGCTAGAAAATCCAGCAAGGCTGCTTACTCCCTAAGAACCCAATAACCCTTATCTCTTCTTTGATCTTTCTTAATTCTTCTTTCTTAATTCATCTTTCTTCTTTCCTAATAATCTCCCAATGTTTCCGGTAACTGGGCCAACGCTTTAGCTAACTGCTCATCATTGGGGGCAATTCCATGCCATTCATGGCTGCCTTCCATAAAATCAACGCCCTTGCCCATTTCTGTTGTCATCAATATACAAATAGGTTTTCCTTGACCTGTCATCGACTTTGCTTTATCTAAAACAGCAACAACATCATCCATATCGTTGCCATTCATGGCTAAAACCGTCCAACTGAATGCTTCAAATTTAGCTTTCAAACTATCTAAACTCAATACTTTGCTGGTTGGCCCATCAATTTGTTGACCATTAACGTCAATAGTAATAATCAGGTTATCTACTTTATTATGTGGAGCAAATAAAATGGCTTCCCAGTTTTGGCCCTCTTGTAATTCTCCATCTCCGTGCAAAGAAAAAACTAGATTTGGGTCATTGTTTAATTTTTTGGTTAATGCTGCTCCGATGGCAACACTCATACCTTGTCCTAATGATCCACTAGCAATTCTTACTCCAGGGAGATGTTCGTGAGTAGTTGGATGACCTTGTAATCGGGTATTGATTTTTCTGAAACTAGCTAATTCTTTCACATCAAAATAGCCAGAACGGGCTAAAACAGCGTAGAATACGGGCGAAATATGACCATTCGATAAAAAGAATAAGTCTTCATTTACTCCATCCATTTTAAAATCTGTATGATGATGCATTGAATGAAAATACAAAGCAGTTAAGAAATCGGCACAGCCTAAAGAGCCTCCAGGGTGTCCACTTTGAACGGCATGCACCATTCTTACTATATCTCTTCTTACCTGACTGGTTATTTTTTTCAAATCATCAATACTTGCCATATAAAAGGTTTTTTTTGGATTGAGCAGCGAAGATAAAACCAATTGTACCATTATAAGAAGTAAAATACTAAAATCTTAGTATGGCAGATGAAAAATGAAACAAATAGGTTGGTAAATCGCCTATCCAACAACAATTTTCTAATTTTAATACCAATACTTTCTTCTGATTATCCAGGTATCAAACATTATTGTCTAACTGGAATTTTTACGGATGTTTATCTTTTTATTCTGATCTCAATCTAATCTATCATTGATGGTTATTCGGAGTAAAGAAGCATGTAGTGGAAATGACTCAATCGTTTTAAAGCATATAGTTCTCCCTAAGTAAAAGTATGAGATAAAGAATAATTTGAAATGATTCTGTAGATTTGCTGTAATTTAAAAAGGTATTATGACGGAAGATATTGATTTGATATTATCAGATTTAACCGAAACTATGCAGAAAGGAATTCAGCATTTAGAAGCTGAATTAGTTAAAATTCGCGCGGGAAAAGCTAACCCATCTATGTTAGATGGATTAAATGTAGATTATTATGGCGCACCTACAGCGATCAATCAGGTAGCTAATATTCAGGTATTGGATGCAAGAACTATTAGTATTCAGCCATGGGAAAAAAATATGTTACAAGCCATTGAGAAATCAATTATGGCTGCAAATATTGGGGTAACACCTCAAAACGATGGTGTTCAAATCAGGTTATTTATGCCTCCTCTAACAGAAGAAAGAAGGAAGGAATTGGTAAAAAAAGCCAGTGCAGAAGGAGAACATTCTAAGGTTGCTCTTAGAAATGTAAGAAGGGATGCAATAGAACAAGTAAAAAAATTACAAAAAGACGGGTTGAGTGAAGATGCAGCAAAAGACGCTGAAAAAAACATTCAGGAAACTACCGATAAATTTATTCTTCTAGTAGAAAAACATTTAGCTGCCAAAGAAAAAGAGATGATGGTTATTTAGTTTTTTTATTAACTAGGTAAACTCCAACTAAAATAATCGAAAGGCATACTACCTGTTGAATATTTACATGTTCTCCACCCCATATACCCCAGCCGATGGCTACAAATGGGATTCCATAAGTAACTGTTGATGCAAATAAAGCACCAGCTCGTTTTACCAGCATGTAAAAAAGGATGGAGGCAATAGCTGTTCCAAATACCCCCAATGTGGCAGAAGCAATTGTAGACTGAATATAGTTTTTCTCAGCAAGGGGTAAGGCAAAAAATCCGGTGAATTGAAGTATCAACCCGCAAGGGATGATTAAGAAAATAAATGCCATAGAAGCAATTTCTAATGACCCTATTCCTTGCATATTTTTTCCTACCATATTTACATTGATCCCATATAATAGGGTGGCCAATAATACAAGGAATGCGTAACTTATATATTGAACAGTAATATTTGCTCCAGCAGCAACCAATAAGGTTAAACCTATAAAACCAATGACGATACCTACAACTTGATTGATTTTTACTTTGAGTTGAAAAAATCCAATGCCAGTAAGAATAACAAATAAAGGTGTTAATGCATTTAAAATGCCCGCTAAAGCACTGTCTATTTTAGTTTCTGCAATACAAAATAAATAAGCTGGAAAAAAACTGCCCAATAGGCCAGAAAGCACCACCAAACCTCTTTTTTGGGATGGAATATGTTTAAATGCTTTGATGGCGAAAGGCAATAGAATGATTCCCGCACTCATAATTCTTATTGAAGCCACTTGATAAGGGCTCAACACATTCATGCCCCCTTTCATTAA
>JBILRH010000062.1:0-10332 GCA_044372715.1 Sediminibacterium sp.
TTAACAGTCAGATGCTCTAACCAACTGAGCTAAGGAGGAATTTCCCCATTGGGGTTGCAAAAATAGGGGTTTAGAGTTTCTTACAAAAAAAATACGCTAAAAATTAAAAAATCGATTTAGTTCAAAGCCTATAAATACCCCATTTTCATTGTTTTGAATGGGATAAGTCTTTAAATAATACCCTTCTCCACTGGTATTTCGGCCGTTTTCTAACGAAAACTTGTATCTGTGTAATGGGCAAACAATGTTTCCTAGACCATCAATAAAGCCATCTGCCATAATTCCGCTCGCATGTGGGCATTTATGGGCAATTGCAAATAAAGCTTGATTATGGGCCACTAAAGTGATTTTTTTGCCTTCTACTTCAATAATGCTCATTTGATTTTTTTGCCAAATAATTTCATCGGCCGAATCGGCAATTTTTACCCAGTTGATTTTTTTCTCCATAAACAAATCAATCATTAAGCGATCTGAGCATCAATTTAGTTGGGTAATCAAATTAATAAAGCATTGTTTTATAAGGATAGCGCACTTTATACATTTCTCTAACCCTTTCTAAAATCAAATCACGCAATGCATCTAAATTATTTCTCTCTGTAGCAGAAATAAAAACACAATTGTTATTGGTAATATTATCCCATTTATCTTTTAAGTCTTGTAAGAGTTCTTGCTTTACAGAATCTTCTAACCATTCATCAAAGGTTTTTTCTTCGTAAACATCCATTTTATTAAAAATAGTAAGCATGGGTTTTTCAAAGGCCTTTAATTCTTGTAATGTTTTATTTACTACACCAATCTGGTCTTCGTATTGTGGATGCGAAATATCAACTACATGCAATAAAATATCTGCTTCTCTAACCTCATCCAAAGTACTCTTAAAACTCTCTACCAAATGATGTGGTAGTTTGCGAATAAATCCAACTGTATCACTCAATAAAAATGGCGTGTTTTCAAAAACTACTTTTCTTGTTGTAGTGTCTAGTGTAGCAAATAATTTATTTTCTGCAAATACTTCACTCTTACTCAAAACAGTCATCAGCGTGCTTTTGCCAACATTGGTATATCCCACCAATGCCACGCGAATCAATTCACCTCTTTCTTTTCGTTGAGTGAAAGCTTGTTTATCAATTTCACCCAATCTTTTACGAAGCAATGAAATTTTATCTTTTACAATTCGGCGATCTGTTTCAATTTCTGTTTCTCCGGGACCTCTTGTTCCAATACCACCACCTTGTCTTTCTAAATGTTTCCACATCCCTTTTAATCGGGGTAATAAATATTGGTACTGCGCTAATTCAACTTGAACTTTAGATTGAGCTGTTCTTGCTCTGCGCGCAAAAATATCTAGAATTAAATCAGATCGATCAATGGTTTTTACTTTTAACTCTTTCTCTATGTTCGAGATTTGTGAACCTGTTAATTCGTCATCAAATATTACTAGATGAATATTTTTTCCATTCAGGTAATTTTTTATTTCTTCTAATTTTCCTTTTCCTACAAAGGTTCTGCTATCGGGATGTGCTAATTTTTGAGTAAATCTTTTTACTGCTATTGCTCCTGCAGTTTCTGAAAGAAATGCCAATTCATCCAAGTATTCAGTTGCTTGTTCGTTTGTTTGTTCTTTCAAAATTACCCCTACCAATACGGCTTTTTCTTCTTGGGCAATCAGTTGTTTTTTCTCAATCAATGTTTCTTTTTTTACAAAGTTAGTCTTTAGCTAGCTAGCATAAATAAGAAAGCCCCGATTCACCGGGGCTCAATGTATAGTAAACTGAGTTTTTATAATCCGCTAATAGATATCCCTACACTAAATCGATTCATTCTTGCCCCAGACCCATCTCTTAATACACCTAAAACATTATAGCTACCTTGTAAACCTATAATACCATAACCCACTCTGCCTGTAACAGCCAAAGAGGTTCCATTAAAAAATTTCTTGAGTTGCTCTTTTTCTATAAATTTTGTACCATATATAGACTGACCATTCTTATTTACATAGTTTTTACCTTTAGAGAAAGACTTTAAAAGGGTACCTACTTTTGCGCCAATCGCAAATTTCCAAGACTTATTCATGTTATTTGGATTAGAGAAATAACGAATCTCAATAGGTAATTCCAAATACAAAGTAGTAATCTTAAACTTATCAAAATGATTGATACTGTCCGCTATTGTAAAGGGTAGTTGAGTGCCAACATGTTTTACATTTACGTTGGTGTTATTAAAAAATATATTACTGCTTCCAATCCCCACACCAATACCAGCACTCATTTTTGGGTTGGTTTTAAAAGGTTTGTCGAACATGATATAGGTATTGAAATGCCTACTGAATCCACCAGTTCTTACACTATCGGGCCTGCTAGTCCAGCCATCAATACCATATTGAATCATGAAATGGTCTTTTGTACGATTGGGCACCTTAATTGTCTTGGTATCCGAAGTTTGAGCCGAAGCAACCATTCCAGTCAGAACCGTAATTAATAAGAGTAATTTTTTCATTTTTGCATGTTTACAAGATTATTGCTCTTGCAGATGGCAAAAATAATAGAATTGGCTGCATTATAGTGGTTAAAAATTAGTCAAAATGGATTCTTTTGCCATTTTGGGGGAATAAATTCGGGTGTAAACTGCATATAATTTATATTTATGGCTCGAGATCTATAAAAAAGGATTCACAAACACAGATTTTTTACCAGGCAGATGGAAAATTTATCTTCATTATCGCACCACCAACGAAAAATATATTTTGAATTTTAGAGAACTAGGATTAGACGAAAAGTTATTAGAAGGCATAGATTCGATGGGATATGAAACAGCAACACCTGTTCAAGCACAAGTAATACAACCCATTTTAGCAGGAAAAGACATCATTGCATCGGCACAAACTGGAACAGGAAAAACAGCAGCGTTTTTACTGCCGATTATTCATAAGATGCTTACCAGTCATCATGCTGCAAATCATATTAATGCATTAATTATTGTACCAACAAGGGAACTGGCCATTCAGATTGCAGAAACAATGGAAGGCTTAGGATACTTTACCGACATAAGTTGCATAGCTGTATATGGAGGTGGCGATGGAAACTCTTTCATCACCGAAAAAAAAGCCCTCAGTAGTGGCGTAGATATGGTGGTATGCACTCCAGGTAGAATGATTGCTCATTTAAATATGGGCTATGTAAAAATGAAGGAAGTAAATTACTTGGTACTTGATGAAGCCGATCGAATGCTCGATATGGGTTTTAATGATGATATCATGAAAATCATTTCTTTTCTGCCAAAGCAAAGACAAAATTTATTATTCTCGGCTACCATGCCTCCGAAGATGCGCGATTTAGCTCGTAAATTATTAATTGATCCTGTTGAAATAAATATAGCTGTATCAAAACCACCAGCGCAAATTGTTCAACAAGCTTATGTAGTGTATGAGCAACAAAAAATTCCGTTAATCAAATTTGTACTCAATAGCAAAGACTACACAAGGGTAATTATTTTTTGTTCTAAAAAGCAGCATGTAAAACAGTTAAGTGCAGAATTAAAAAGAGCCAAATTTTCGATTGAAGAAATTCATTCCGATTTATTGCAAGACAAGCGAGAACAAGTAATGCAAGACTTTAGAAATAAGAAGTTAAAAATTTTGGTTGCAACAGATATCCTAAGTAGAGGCATTGATATAGAAGAAATTGAATTGGTAATAAATTTTGATGTTCCCAATGACGGAGAAGATTATATACACCGAATTGGAAGAACTGCAAGAGCCGAAAGTCAAGGAACTGCCATCACATTTATAAGTGAAGCCGAACAAAGAAAATTTGCAGCCATTGAAAGCTTATTGGGCAAAGAAGTGGATAAAATTGCAGTTCCAGCTCAGTTTGGAGAATCCCCAATATATTCTCCTAGAACTCATGGGGGAGCCAAAAAAGGTGGAAACAGGTGGCAAAAAAGAAATTAGTTTATTGGGCAATGCATTTGATTTTGAAGTTCATTTGTATTGATTCTAATCTTTTCTTGTTCAATATTATAAGTTGATACAATAAATAAGGCATTATTAACCGTTATATAGCCTGTGTTAATTCATTAAAAACTAAATTTGCATTACTAAATCAGATTAAATGAAAAAATTATTTCTATTCCTTTTATCAACAGTTCTATTTGTAGGAGCTATTTCGGCTCAAAAAAAACCAGATATTCGATTAAACGGTTATACTGGCTATGTATTTGATGATGCTATTGATTCTTATTACGATGCAAATAATTATTACAATGGTAAAATAATGGGCGCCTTTCAATGGGGTCTAGGTATTGAATCTAAAATCAATAGGGGTATGGGAGTAGAATTACTCTACATGCGCCAAGACACCAAAGCACCTATGCGTTATTTAAGTGGGGCTGGTTTGGCAAAGAATAAAGATTTCAATATTGGCGTGAATCATATTATGCTCGGCATCAATCGTTATTTTGGAGCAAATCCAAAACTTGAGCCCTACGTAGGACCAATGTTGGGTATGGCAATTGTAAGTATCAAAAATCCTGATCCAGGCGGCACTAGTAGCATTACTAAATTCGCTTGGGGCTTAAGAACGGGAGCCAATATTTGGGCATCTCCAAAACTCGCATTGAAATTACAAATGCAATTGGTTTCAGTTTCTCAAGGATTTGGGGGCGGAGCTTATTTCGGAACAGGAGGAGCTGGTGTTGGATTACAGTCTTATTCTTCTGTTTATCAGTTTGGAATGGGTGGTGGATTGGCCTTTAAATTAGGCAACTAATTTCTTAAACTCAGCTTTGAAATAATGAGAGGAGCAATAAATGCTCCTCTTTTTTTGTTTAATATTGTAGTAGTCATGTGCAATAAATTTACAATAATTCGATATTTTTTTTGGGTAGTCATGATAACTGGAGTAATCCAAGCTCATGCTCAGAGTAAAGACACATTGTTTTTTACCAATAAATCGATGTTGATTGGAGAATTAATCAGCATCAAATTAGGTAGAATTGAATTTGATGGAGATGGTGTAGGAATTGTAAAAGTGAAGTACGATAAAGTAAGTACTATTCAAGCCAGTAAACATTATTTTAGAATTGAAACCGTTCAAAGAGATATTATCCCAGGCTTTATATCGGCTTCTGTAAATCGTGGAAAAATTATTGCCAAAACGGCCTATGATAGCAAAGAAATTGCCATTGGTGATATTGCATCTATGTTTAAGTTTGGAACAAAATGGTCTACCAGAATCAATGGAAATATTGGAGCAGGATATACCTATACAAAGTCTAGCCAAATCGGCCGATTTAATGCCGATGGATCAGTTTTTTATCATAACGAGAAAACCGAAGTTGAATTGGGTGGGAATATGATTTTTACTTCAGATAGCATTAGCTCTGTAGTTGAAAGGGCCAATTTAAACTTACGGTACAATTATTATTTTAGTAAATATTTATTCGGTGTAGCATTGGTAAATTATCAGAGAAATACCCAGTTAGGCTTAAATAAAAGATGGCAACAAGCCTTGGCGCTTGGATACAAATTTGTATTAACCAGGCATAGTCAGGGGTTGGTAATTACTGGTTTGGCAATCAATAGAGAACAAGATTTAAAATTAAATTCTACGAATAATCAAGAATGGGTTGTTCAAGGAAAATACAATTTCTTTTCATTTAGTAAACCCAATATTTCTTTAGGAACCACCCAAACACTTTATTTTAGTTTATCTCAAAAAGGAAGAACCAGATATGATGGAGACATTAATCTAAATTGGGAATTGATTAGTGATTTTTCTTTGAGTTTAAATTTTTACAATAACTACGATAGTAAGTCTCCAACAACAGGTGGAGCAAGATCCGACTACGGGTTTGTTGCAGGGTTGAGTTATAAATTTTAATTTTATAAGCTTACTAACGTATTTTAACAAATCACTGCATTGTAATGCCATTTAATAAATGGCTAAAATCCAATTATATCGCTAATGCTTATTTGAATTGAGTTATTTATACATAGCGTTTTCTTACATATTTCATATGCTTATTTTAACCAAACAATAAGCCAATTTTTTACTGATAGCATAAAGCTCCGATTCGCCTTTTGTACCTTTGCAGCTATTAAAATAGATCACATGATTAAAAAAATGGCCTTGGTTCTTGTAGCAGTTTTTTCCTTTATACTTCAATCATATGATAGTAAACCAACCATGATTAACAATGACGATGCATTGATTTTAAACCGATTGGCCTCAAAAATAAACATCAATGATCATGCAATAAGTTTAGCAATAAAAGGGTATCAAAAATTAAAAGAACAAGGCAAACTCATTAATCAAAGATATTTAACCATCGCAGATTTTAGTAAACCAAGTAGCGAAGAACGTTTGTACATTATCGATATGGAATCAACCGAATTGGTTTTACAAACACTAGTAGCACATGGAAAAAATTCGGGTACCTTGTTTGCAAAAAACTTCTCTAATAAAAATGAATCGAATAAAAGTAGTTTAGGATTTTATATTACTGGCAACACCTATTTTGGAAAACATGGAGAATCATTGAGGCTAACAGGAATTGAAAATGGAATTAATGATAAAGCTGCTCAAAGGGCAATTGTTTTACATGGAGCCAGTTATGTAAGCAATACTGCTATCAGTCAAATGGGTTATCTAGGCAGAAGCCAGGGATGTCCGGCAGTTCCTAGCAATCAGGTTCAACAAATCATACATACCATTCAGGGGGAATCTTGCTTATTTATTTATGCGCCTAACCAAGATTATTTAAATAGATCTAAGTTGGTTGGATAAATATTGTATAAAAGTACTTTTATTGCTTTAGTTCATTTAATTTAGGCAATCCAAAACTAAATTATATGCTAAGAATAACTGCCCTCCTCTTTTGTTTAATTACAGCTACATTTTTTGTAAAAGCACAAAATATTCCAACACCAAAATCTCATTTTGGTTTTTCTATTGGAGATAATTATCATCTAGCCACCTTTACACAAACTGAAGCCTATTTAAAAAAATTGGCAGCAGCTTCTAATAAAATGAAGTTGCAAAGCATTGGCAAAACCGAAGAAGGTAGAGAACAGTACATGGTTATTGTTTCTGATCCAGCCAATTTATCTAAGCTAGATAAGTATAAAACCATTGCTCAAAGAATGGCAAGAGCAGAGGGAGTTTCTGAAGCAGAAGCCAAGTTATTGGCAGCAGAAGGAAAAGCAGTAGTTTGGATTGATGGAGGCTTACACGCCAACGAAGTATTAGGGATTCACCAATGGATTGAATCTTTATATCAAGTAATTGCTCGCGACGATGAAGAAACCAAAAGAATCTTAAAATCTACAATCATTCTTTTTGTGCACGCTAATCCTGATGGACAAGAATTGCAATCTAGTTGGTACATGCGTAATGCTGATACATTAAAAAGAAGTACTGCCAATCTACCTCGTTTGTATCAAAAATATATTGGTCACGATAATAACCGTGATTTTTATATGACCAATATGAGCGAATCCAAGAACATGAGTTTGCAACAGTATGTAGAATGGATGCCACAAATATTGTACAATCACCACCAAACAGGTCCTGCAGGAACTGTTGTGGCTGGTCCTCCATATAGAGACCCATTTAATTATGTATATGATCCATTATTGGTTACAGGAATAGATCAATTAGGAGCCGTAATGAGCAGCAGATTGAATGCAGAAAACAAACCTGGCTATACCATGAAAAGTGGTTCTGTATATTCAACTTGGTGGAATGGTGGTTTAAGAACCACAGCTTATTATCATAATATAATTGGTTTATTAACGGAAATGATAGGAAATCCAACGCCCATGAAAATTCCTTTTGTTCCAAGCCGATTAATTCCGAATAGTGCAACTCCATTTCCAATAGAGCCCCAGAAATGGTATTTTAAAAGTTCCATTGATTATTCTGTTTCACTCAATTACGCCGTATTAAATTATGCTTCAAGACATAAGGATGAATTGCTCATGAACATCTATAAGATGGGTAAAAATTCTATTGAAGCTGGTAATAAAGATTATTGGACAAAAACACCTAGTAAGGTTGAAATAGTAAATGAACTAATAAAAAACGACCCTAGAGCCGAGAGAAATGACTCTATTGCTGCAACCATTTTTGACAAAGTATATAAAAATCCGCAATCGCGCGATCCGAGAGCATATATCATTCCAATTAATCAAACTACTACTGCTGTTAATTTCGTAAATATTTTATTGAAGAGTGGTATACGTGTAGAAAAAGCAACTGCAGATTTTACAGTAGCAAATAAAAAATATTTAGCTGGCTCCTATATTGTAAAAACAAATCAGGCATTTCGTCCGCATGTGATTGATATGTTTGATCCACAAGATCATCCCAATGATTTTCAATATCCAGGAGGCCCTCCTGTTCGCCCGTATGATGCAGCCGGTTGGACACCTGCTTATACCATGGGTTTAGAATTTGATAGAATTTTAGAACCATTTGATGGACCATTTCAAACATTACCATATGGTGTAGAACAAAAAGCAGTTGGATCGATTGAGAAAAAAGCCGACACAAAAAGCTATCAATTTTCTACTAAAGAAAATGCAAGTTTTATTTTGGTTAATGATTTATTAAAAGCAGGCGTTGAAGTAGAAAAAACAAACGAACAATTTATTGTTAAAGCTAACGCAACAGTAAATTCAATACTGGAAAAAGCAGCTGCTGAGTATGGAGTTAAAATTGCTTCTTTTAATCAACCATCCAACAGCGCATCTATAAAGTTGAAATCAAGTAGAATTGCTCTATGGGATGTATATGGTGGTTCAATGCCATCTGGTTGGACAAGATGGATTTTTGAACAATATCGTTTTCCATTTACGGTTATTTATGCAAAAGAAATTGATGCAGGTAAGTTAAAAAGTAAATATGATGTTATTGTTTTTGTTGGAGGAGCTATTCCTGCATATCGCGCAGAAGCTGGTGCTGGTGGAGGATTCGAAGGAAGAGAACCCAATGAGTCTGATATCCCAGACAACTATCGTGCAAGTATTGGAAGGATAACTGCAGCTAAATCTATACCTGCTTTAAAAGAATTTGCAGAAGCTGGAGGAACTATTGTAACTATTGGAAGCAGTGCCAATTTAGCCTATCATTTTAATTTACCAGTACGCAATGCATTGGTAGAAATGGTGAATGGAAAGGAACGCGCATTGCCAGGAGAAAAATTCTATATTCCAGGATCGGTAATGCAAGTAGCAGTAAATGCACAACATACAGCCAACTGGGGAATGAAAAATACAGCCGATGTATATTTTAGTGCAAGCCCCGTTTTTAATTTAATGCCAGATGCTATTGCAAATGGAGATATCACTCCTTTGGCTTGGTTTGCTTCAGATAAAACATTGAGAAGCGGTTGGGCATTCGGCCAATCTTATTTACAAAACGGAGTTGCTGCTTTTTCAGCAAAACTGGGAAAAGGAAAATTATTGGTGTATGGCCCTGAAATCAGTTTTCGAGGACAAACACATAGCACTTATAAAATGTTATTCAATCAATTGTATGGTCAAGAGTAGTTGATACCATCAATGTAATGCATTTTATTTTTTCTTTTCGGGGAATATGATTTTCCAGTCTTTCTGCATATCAACAATTAACCAATTGTATTTAGCTGCATCATTCAATCCCTTATCTAATTTGCCTATTGACGAATTACGATCATAGGCAAATTCTCTTTGGGAGTCGGTATGTCTCACAATCATGCCAAAATGTGGAGTAGATCTTGTGCTGGTATATTGCAACATTTCATAATCACCATCTGAATTTCCGCCACTAAAAACAGGTATTTTTCCTATATGCTGATGAATACCAACAGGCTTTCCTGATTTATCATCAATAAAATTGAGTTCGGGTAATTTAACTAAAGCCGGATTATCGGTATTGCCTTCGTATTTTACTTTTGCAGAACTTCCAATAACTTGGTATGGAGGAATGTTGTATACTTTTTCTGCCCAAACCCTTAAAAAATCAATTCCACCGCCAGATACGATAAATGTTTTGTATCCATTTGCGCGTAGGTAGTTTAACAACTCTAACATTGGTTGATATACCATATCTACAAATCTTAATCCTGTACTTGGATGTTTTGCTGTTGCAATCCAATCTGCTACTATTTTATCAAACTCAATGGTGCTCATACCGGCATGAGTGGCCATTATAATTTCTACAATTGAATGTTCTCCGCCTGCTAAAGCAGCCTTTAGGTTTCCCTCTAAAATTGATTTAAATGGTTCTTTCGTTTTCCATTCAGGATGTTGAGGGGCCATTGCTTTGATGCGGTCAATGGCAAAGAAAAATT
>JBILRH010000159.1:0-3797 GCA_044372715.1 Sediminibacterium sp.
GAGGATAGGTTTGACCTGTAATTTTCTCAATAATAAGTGCCAATAATGCATAATTGGTATTACAATAACTATATCTACGGTTCGGTGTAGCTTCTAATGCGGGCTTTAATTCAACCAAATAGCGCAAAACATCATAATTACTGCTTATTCCCGTTTTAGAGATGGGATCTTTCACATACACGGTGTATTTTACCCATTTGCCCCTTTTGTTCTTCTTTTTTGTTGTATATGATCTTGTACCTGCCATGAAATGATCATATTTCGGAAGTCCAGATCTATGAGACATTAAGTTTTTAATGGTGATGGTTTCATAAGGAAACCCTTTTAGGTATTTTAATACAGCATCATTAATATCCAATCTTCCATCTTCCATCAAACGAAGAATGGTCATTGCTGTAAAGGTTTTAGAAACAGAGGCGATATGAAAAGTAGAACTAGCAGTAATGGGTTCTTTTGATTTAAAATTGATAAGCCCACGATAATCTTCAAAAACAACTTCTCCATTCTTGGCCATGATAATTGCTCCATTAAATCCTGTAGCAACCAATTGCTTCTGATACAAGGGTTCTATTAAATTGGAATAGTATTCCTTTTCATTCTTTGTAACTGGAGAAAAATTATTGATTTGAGAAAAGGAAGCACGCTCTTTTTGCTCATTGGGCTTGTTTGATCCGCCACAAGCCATTATTAAAAAAGATAGCACTGGAATAATCATCTTTCTGGGCATTAGGATTACATTGGTACGAAAAATACAAATATAACAGTACAAAGCAGTTTTGCCACCCAAAGTGGAAAACTAAGCAGTTGTAGTGAAAACAATAAACATTTATTTTGCAACCATGAGTAATACAGCAAAAGCAACGAGTTATCCTAAAGAGCGAATAAACATCCTTTTTTTAGAAAATATCAGCGATAGAGCTGTTCAGCAGTTCAAACAGAATGGATATACCAATATTAAAAAGCTGAGTGGGGCTTTAAGTGAAGATGAATTGATTAAAGCAGTAAAAGATGTGCATTTAATAGGAATTCGTTCCAAGACAATGATTACTAAAAAAGTATTGGACGCTGCCAAAAAATTACAAGCGATTGGTTGTTTTTGCATAGGGGTAAATCAAGTGGATTTAAAAGCAGCTACTAAAGCTGGAGTAGTGGTGTTCAATGCGCCTTATAGCAATACAAGAAGTGTAGCAGAGTTGGTAATTGGTGCGAGCATATTGTTGATTAGAAGAATCATTGATAAAAATAAAGCAGCACATGAAGGTGTTTGGTTGAAAGAAGCAAAAGGAAGTTTTGAATTAAGGGGAAAAACATTGGGATTGATTGGTTATGGAAATATTGGATCACAGGTAAGTGTATTGGCAGAATCATTGGGAATGAAAGTGGTATTCTATGATACAGAAACCAAACTTCCTCTAGGCAACGCTAATGCTGCAAAAAACATGAAAGAATTATTGGGCATTTCAGATATTGTTTCTTTACATGTACCTGAAACTGCACAAACAAAAAACATGATTAATAAATCTACCATCAAGCAAATGAAGCAAGGTGCTATACTAATTAATTATGCGAGAGGAGAAGTGGTAGATTTAAAAGCATTGGCATCAGCATTATCTGAAGAATATTTAAGTGGAGCAGCAATAGATGTTTTTCCTATAGAGCCAGAGAAGAATGGAGATCGTTTTGAAACCCCATTGCAAGGATTAAAAAATGTTTTGCTTACTCCACATATTGGTGGATCAACAGAAGAAGCACAACAAAATATTGGAGAAGATGTAAGTATTAAATTATTTCAATACCTCGAAAGAGGCATTACCAATGGATCTCATTCGGTTCCTGCAATCGGGTTGCCACCAATAGAAGGGGCACATCGTTTGTTGCATTCACACCATAATGTTCCAGGCGTATTGAGTGCTATCAATACAGTATTGTCTAAAAACAACATCAATATTGTTGGACAATATTTAAAAACCAATGAGGATATAGGCTATGTTGTTTTGGATGTAGACAAAAAATTATCTACTCAAGCATTGGCATTGTTGCGAGAAGTTAAGCATACAATTAAAGTGAGGTTATTGTATTAATAGATTGCGATTACTGGATCAATAGAATACGATAATTGTATAAATTAAATTGCGATTATTATCTTATAATCATTATTGAATGATTTGTTTAATCTGTTTGATTTCTTCAATATCTACAAAATCAATATCAAAATCCTCAGGCATTTTTTCGTTTCTAAAAAGAGTAGTAGATGGCACCCTTATTCTTGCAGAAGTATGCACTTCTGAAACACCAGTTGAATCAATAATATGTTTTACATTGGAACTATTCAAACCACTACCAGGCAGAATAATAATTCTCCCATTTGCTCGATTCACCAATTGTTTAACCAAGTTTAAACCATCCGTCACTTTAGGTTCTTGGCCAGAGGTTAACAGTCTTGTGCAACCAGCTTCGATTAATATTTCCAATGCTTCTAAAGGATCTTTACATCGATCGAAAGCACGGTGGAAACTAACTTCAAGTGGATATGCGGCTTCTACCAAACGAGCTGTATTGTCTTTATCAATTGTTCCATCTTGATTGAGTAAACCAAAAACAACTCCATCAAAACCCAATTCTTTACACAATAAAATATCTTTTTTGATGATGGCGATCTCATCAGCTGAATGAAAATAATCTCCACCTCTTGGGCGTATCATTGGAAAAATAGGGATGGAAATTTTTTCTCTTACCGATTTTAAAAATCCATAGGAGGGGGTAGTACCTCCATTGGCATAATTTTCACAAAGCTCTAAACGATCGGCCCCTGCATTTGCTGCTGCTATGGCGGTTGCAATATTAAAAACACAGATTTCTAAAAGTATTGATTGCTCCATTTTATATTAAATATTTTCCATCCATTAATAGATTTTTATCATCACCCGTACAAACAGCATAATTAAATCCCTTCTGCAAACAATAAGCTCCATATGCTCCATTTTTATCGATGGCAATAATGGCTGCTTGTATATCTTTGGCTTTAGCTCCTTTGATTTTGTACAAGCGTTCGATCACTTTTTTACAAGCCAATTCAGGTGCAATTCCTTGACGCATCAATTCAATTACTGCATGAGCACCACCAATGCGAATAATGTCTTCTCCCTGACCTGTTGCAACTGCTGCACCTACTTCATTGTCTACAAATAATCCCGCACCAATGATAGGAGAGTCTCCAACACGCCCGCGCATTTTAAATCCCATTCCACTGGTTGTGCAACTTCCACTCAAATTTCCTGCAGCATCCATCGCAATCATACCAATGGTATCATGGTTAAATGAACCATCAGACAATCTAGTTGGAACATATGCCTGTTGATTTTTTTCGATATTAATTTGCGGCTTATATTCCGATTTTTTTAACCATTTCTCATATTCTATTTGAGCTTCTTTAGATAGGCCTTCTTTCTCCAAAACAAAACCTTGCGACAATGCAAACTGTTGCGCACCAGAACCTACTAAAAAAACATGTGGTGTATTTTCCATTACTTTTCTGGCTACTTGAATGGGGTGTTTTATTCTTTCCAAAAATGCTACGCTGCCACAATTAGCATTTTCGTCCATAATACATGCATCGAGCGTAACATATCCATCTCTATCAGGATTGGCCCCTAAACCAACGCAACAGTTTCTTTCATTTTCGGTTACCATTACACCTTGCTCCACTGCATCTAATGCTCTACCGTTATTTCTTAAGACTTGCCAAGCTGCTTTATTGGCGCGTATTCCGGCATCCCATGTAGAAATTACGATAGGCT
>JBILRH010000037.1:0-14166 GCA_044372715.1 Sediminibacterium sp.
TCCAATCAGCAGCTGAAAATAATTTAGATGCTGTAAATACATCTGTATTTTCAATAGATGTAAATACCTTAAAACGAATACGGGTATTGGTTTGCAAGTTATGCAAATGGTAAACAACCGCTAATTCTCTGCCTTTGTCATCCGGGTAATTTACTGCACATAAATCAGTTAAAAACTGAAACCCAAGCGTTGGTTCGTCGTATAAATATTGCAGTACTTTTAAATTCTGTTCTTTGGGTGCTTCAAAAGAAAGCATTCCATAACTGTCTTCGAAGTTGAATACCAAATCTCCGAATTTTTCGGTAAGCTTTGCTTGTATATATTGATTGTCAATTGCCATTCAGCTATTCGATTATTTTATTTTAGTTTTTGCGCTGTATTGATTTTCCATTATTACTAAACAACCCGCGCATTCTTATTAAACTTTCCTATTCTATTCCGTATCCGTTTAACAATGCTTTATATTGCTCTCCATTTCTTCTTCTAATACTTTCTTGCCCAACCAAATCTTGGATTTTCATAAATCCATCCAAAATCGCTTCTGGCCTTGGAGGACATCCAGGAACATAAACATCAACCGGAATTACCTGATCTATTCCTTGCAACACACTGTATGTATCAAAAATGCCTCCGCTTGATGCACAAGCTCCAACGGCTATTACCCAACGAGGTTCGGCCATTTGCAAATAAACTTGTTTTAATACTGGACCCATTTTTTTGGCAATGGTTCCCATTACCATCAGCAAGTCGCACTGACGTGGAGAAAAACCTACTCTTTCAGATCCAAATCTAGATAAATCGTAGTGAGAACCCATGGTACCCATAAATTCAATACCACAACATGAAGTTGCAAAAGGCAAAGGCCATAAGGAATTTTTACGAGCAAGCCCCACTACATCACTTAAACGAGCTGTAAAAAACCCATCTCCTCCATAGCCTTCAGGCGCAGGAGCATTGCCAATAGCATCGGATATTTTTGCCTCTATAGGGTGGATATTAAATCGTACAGGACGTGACATAATTTTGATATTGGTTATTGATTATTGGTTATTGAGAATCTTACTTCTTATTTAACCAAGAACCGAATACTAAGTTCATTTTTTACAATTGATTAACCATTTTGGCTTTATTTTTTACCAGCATGTATTAATCCTCCCATTCCAATGCTCCTTTTTTGATGATGTACACAAAACCAATCAAAAAGAAAGCAACAAACATCAATACGGCTAAAAATCCATTCCATCCCAATTCCCTAAAGTTGACAGCATAAGGATAGAAGAAAATCACCTCTACATCAAACAAAACAAATAGAATAGCTACCAAGAAATACTTGATTGCCATTGGCTGACGGGCATTTCCATGAGATTCTATACCACTGGCAAAATTGGCCAATTTATCTGCCGTTTTTCTTTTAGGCCCAACCCATGCGGAAAGAGCAATCATAGTTGCTACAAAACCAGCAGCAAAAATCAATTGTAACCCAATTGGGAAAAAATTGGCCGCTGAATTAGTGGCGCTTGCGTCAATTAAAGAGAAAATCCAACCCATATTCATTTTTAAGTATGCAAAAATAAGCCTGTGAAGCATATAAAAGAAATACTCCTCAAATTGAGGAGTATTTTCTTGTACTTATTTATGAATTTTTTATAAAATAATTATAATTAGCCCTGTTTAAGGTTTATTTTCCTGGAGGTTTGGAGTAATAGTCGATATTTTTCTGGATATTGGCTTTTTGCTCCACAGCAAATTTATTATTCTCATCTGCTGCATCTGGATATAAAACAATCATTCTGTCTGTTACCTCAATCGCTTTTTGGCAGGTGGCCAAAAATTCTTCCACTGCTGGAGTTTTTTGACCGTTGGTGGTTACTTTAAAATCAGGTCTCTTTTTGATTTCATTAAATCTATTTACATAATAAATCAGCTTAAAATATTCATCCACAAAAATATTCTTCTTATTTTTTTCCTTATCAACTGCTGCATAAACTGAATCTAAATAATTGAGTTGAACAATTATTAAAGCCGAATCTACGCTATGGGCCATTGCAGCTCTTTTAAAAAAACTATAGGGTTGAGGTTTATCAGGAAAAGCAGCCATATACCCTTTTGAAAAATTCATGGTTTGAACATATTCCTTTGCATTATAAGAAGCTGAAGTAATAGCATAATAGTCCGATTCCGACATTTTTCCTTTTAAATCAGCAGCTTTTGTTAACCAGTACAATTGCTCTTTGTATGCTTTTGATTTTCCAAAAGCTGTGGCAGCTTGAGACATCATGGCAATTTTATTGGCTTTTACTGTATCCAATGAAACCGCCTTTTCTAGGTAAGATGATGCCAATGCCTCAGCTCCAGGGAATTTAGTGGCAATTTTAATACCTAATTCATAGTCTGATGGCTGAATTTCCGATTCAGGAGCTGTTTGAAGAAATTCGTCGATGTATTTTTTGGCTTGCATTGAATCGCCTTTTCTATCATAGTTGTATGCATATATTACACCTAAACGAGGAAGGGTTTTCATTCCTACAGCTGCTTCTAGCTCTTTTGTTTTTGTCAAAGACTCGTCGTATTGCCCTGCACGGAATAAATAATCAGCTCTAAACAATTCATTGCGAGGATCCTTATCGGCATAAGTTAAATACTTGTCTAAATATTCTTTTGCCCTTGAAACATCCCTATTTGAGTAGTAAGAATAATATGCATAATACACCGGAGGGAATGTTTGATCAGCAGCTATGGCACTATTGAAATATTGCTCAAACTGCTCTTTGTTATTTTGGCTTAGATAAATTTTACCAATCTGAAAATTGGCCAATGCACTTTTAGGGTCTCTTACAATGGCTTCTTGAAAGGCTTTTACTGCTTCACCGCCATTTTCACCACCGGTTTTACGGTAGTTGATTCCCATATTAATAAAAATATCTGCATTCAATAAATCAATTGAACCAGCTTGCTTTAGTTTATCAATGGCATAAATAGGATCTCCCATAGTAGAGGCTCCATCTGCATTGGCACGTCCAATAGCACTAAGAATTGCAGCATTGGGTTTACCCTTATTCTTACCTTTTGTTTCGGTAGAAGCTGTTATAGCTTGCTCAAATTTTTGCTTGGCCGAATTTAAATCTCCGCCTTCCAATAATTCAAGATGTCCCATGCCAACTAAAAGAAATGGATCGCTTCCAATTTCTTGTAAGCCTTTTTGATACAATGCTTTCGCAGCATTTAAATCTTCTTTGGTAACAACTGTTCCGCTGCCAGCCAAATAAGCCTGACCCAGCCAATATATATTTTGGGGGTCTTTAGTGTTAGCGTCATATACTTTCTGCAATACTTCTTTTGCAGTCTTCTGTTTGTCGTAATTGAGCATTTTAACGCCTTCCGACAACTGTGCCATTAACAACTGTGTTGCAAATAAAGCTGCAAAAACCAAAGCAACATTCTTCTTCATGTTTCTCTTTTTATACTTGATTTGTTATTCCTGTTTAATTGTACTTAACCTTTTTTGAAAAGCCATTTTAGATGGTGCTAAAAAAGCTCTCCTGAAAATCAATTGCCCTCTTTCTAAGCTCATGAAATTCATGAAACCAGTTCCGAGACCAGCTGTATTCTCTTTTAATATATAATACAAGGGTCGCGCCAATGGGTACTCCCCTCTTGTAATTGTTGCTTGAGAAGGCTTTGCGTAAATATTTTTTTCTAAACAAGCCGTACATTCTATTCTCGACAACCTAATTTTTTGTAAATAAGCTACTTGTTTTGGATCATAAGAATCGCCAATCCAACTTAATCCTACAAAGCCAATTACATCCGTTCTTTTAGCAACTATATCAATGACCTCCTGACTGTTATTAACAGCAACAACATTTTTTCCAAACTCCCCTTTCTTCAACACACTGTCTTTTAAATACCGAACAGTGCTGGTAGCATTTTTACCATCCATAACGGCAATTAATGCTTGTTTACCGCTCAGTATTTCTTGTATGTCTTTGAAACTAAAAATACTGTCTTTTGCGGCCTTGTTTACAATAACCGCTATAGCATCATAAGCCAAATCTCCATATTGAGGCTTGTAAGATAATAAGCTTTTGTAAAACTCAGCTTCTTTTTCGGTTAAACCTTTAGCAACAATAATCATTCGGGTACTGTCTTTCTGTAAATCACGGAAGCATTCGGCTTCGGATTTATAGCTAACATTTATTGTTGTTGCAGGAAAAGAGCTATGATGTACCCTAATTTGCTCTTCGATAACTGGCTTAAAACTTTCGTCTACACTAATATTGATACTTCCTTTAGTTGGCGTATCTCTGGTATCTGCTGATTCATCCGTTGAACTACAGGCAGTCAACCAAAAAGCTCCTATTATATAAAAAAATAAAATGTAATTTTTCTTCATACCATTCCTTGCTGCTTTATTCCTCTATACAACCTAAAAATCCCATATATCAAGCATATTGTTCCAAAAAAATATCGGAACCCTTTATCTTCTGCAATTGCTAAATCCAACTTAAAGCGATCCATAAGAAACATGGCTATAGCCATCGATAAAAACAAAATAGCCATTGTAATATCATACAATAGACGGAAATAAAAATAGCTTTTGTTGCTTCTCTCTCTGTAATTATTCTCCATGAGTTGCTTTTGGGATGGGCAATTTAGTAAATATTTTGAGTGAGATGCAGTGTTTTTATATTTCCATAAGAAGAATTTCTTAAACTAATAAACGTTAGTTAAAAAATTGGTAATTTATAGTCTTTATATGTATGAAAAAATGAATGGATTGGGAAAGAAACAAGTTTCAATGATGTATCGGAATTATTAGATAATTCCGCGATAAAATCATTGAAAAATTTAAATGAATTAGTTTTGTGCCATGAGTAAGCCAACTTTACCGCAAGGAACCAGGGATTTTAATGCAGGAATTGTTCAAAAACGCAATTATATATTAAATACCATTCGAAATATATTTGAATTATACGGGTTTCAACCTTTGGAAACTCCAGCAATGGAAAACCTCGAAACCTTAATGGGTAAATATGGCGAGGAAGGCGATAAATTGATTTTTAAAATTTTGAACAACGGCTTAGATAATCCTACTAAAAAAGACCAAGCAATGGCGGATTTTGATAAAATCTTAGCCGGAAAAAATAACAAAGGCATAACAGAGCGTGCACTACGTTACGATTTAACCATCCCTTTTGCAAGGTATGTAGCCATGAATTATGGCCAATTAACGATGCCATTTAAACGCTACCAAATACAACCTGTTTGGAGAGCAGACCGACCGCAAAAAGGCAGGTACCGAGAATTCTATCAATGTGATGCAGATGTAGTTGGAAGTGCATCTTTATTAAATGAAATAGAATTAACCAATTTATATTCAGCTGTTTTTGAAAAACTACAATTGCCCGTTGAAATCAGGATTAATAGTAGAAAAATATTGGCAGCACTGGCAGATGTTTGTGGAGGCGAAGATCAACTAATAACTATAACCACGGCCATTGATAAGTTGGATAAAATTGGATTGGAAAAAGTAAAAGAAGAATTAGTAGCAAAAGGCTTAAATAATCAACAGATTAGCAAGATTGAAACTTATTTATTAATTGAAGGTTCGAATGAAGAAAAATTGATTAAATTAAAAACATTACTAGGCGAAAATGAAATGGCCAATGCTGGTATCACAGAAATAGAACATGTTTTAAATAATTCATCTCTCTTATCTCCTAACTCTTCGCTCATAATTGATTTAACGCTTGCTAGAGGGTTAAATTACTATACCGGAATTATTTTTGAAGTGAAAGCAATTGGCGCGCAGATGGGAAGTATTGGTGGAGGTGGTAGATATGATGATTTAACCAGTTTGTTTGGCGTGCCCAATGTGCCTGGAGTGGGCATTAGCTTTGGGGTTGATCGAATTTATGATGTGTTGGAAGAGTTGCAACTTTTTCCGGAAGAAGTGCAAAAAAATACGAAACTGTTGTTTTTTAATTTAGGTGAATTGGAAAGTAAAAAAGCCTATACATTAATGCAAGAATTAAGGAGTTGTGGAATAGCCTCAGAGCTTTTTCATGAAAATACAAAGCTGGATAAGCAATTTAGATATGCAGAGAAAAAAAATATTCCTTTTGTAATTATTATTGGCGCTAAAGAATTAGCAGAAGGCACTTGTAATATTAAAAATATTCAATCAGGGGAACAAAAAACGGTACTGCAAATTGAACTTGCACAACAACTATTTTAATAAAAATAAGCCCCACATCTTGAGGCTTATTTAATGCTATCAAATTGATGCTTTGAAAATTTACAACACTCGCTGCTTAGAAATGCAGTTCCGTTTTTTTTGGTTTCTACATTTTAGCATTTCTAAAAGGCTCGTTTTTGCAAATTTTTGAAAGCATTATTTATTATATTGAGATGTTTGAAATAAATACAAGAGTGAGCCTTTGAGAAATGTATTATTAAAGTGAGTCAGTAAATGAGTAAATGCATTTCTCAGCAGCGAACGATGTATTTATTTCAAAAAAAATCAAATAAAATGTATTGCTTCCCTTATTTTTTCCAATTTTTTCGTTCAAAAAAAAGTACTTGAAACAATGTTTCTACTTTTGTACCTTCTAACGTGTAACCCATAGCATTGATACTAACTCCCACTACTTTTTTATCATCATTTCTTTTGAATGCAGCTGTTCCTTGAAATGCTGTTACGCTAAAAACATCATCGGCTTGTTTTACCATTGGAGAACTTCCATAAGAGGTAACTACTACCAATCCGCCATTCTCAACATTTACAGTGGCTTCAGCTAATACGCTACCCTCACCAAATTTGTATTTACCTGTATACTGTTGTAATGTGGTGTCGGTTTGTGCATTTACAGCTACCGATAAACCCATTATCATCAAAGAGAATAACAACAATTTCTTCATAAAAAAGCTTTTAAATTTTGTACAAATTAAGAAAAATTCTGAACCTGATATTTATTTGATCTAACAGTTAAATGAACAAATTGTTAAAGACCTTCATAAATAATAGCAGCACCCTGCCCAACGCCAACACACATGGAGGCTAAACCATATTTTACTTTTTGCCTGTACATTTCATGCAATAAACTAGTAGAAATACGGGCCCCGCTGCATCCCAGCGGATGACCTAATGCAATAGCTCCACCATTTACATTCACTTTTGCTGCATCCAATCCTAAATCGTTCATACATGCAATAGTTTGCGAAGCAAATGCCTCGTTTAGCTCTACTAAATCAAGCTTATCAATAGTTAGCCCTGCCCTTTTCAGGGCTTTTTGAGATGCTGGTACTGGGCCAATCCCCATTACAGAGGGGTCTACCCCTGCTACTCCCATACTCACAATACGAGCCATTGGTTGCAGATTGAATAATTTAACGGCTTCTTCACTGGCCAATAACAAAGCAGCTGCTCCATCATTTATTCCAGAGGAATTGCCTGCGGTAACTGAACCATCCTTAGCAAATGCAGGCTTTAAAGAAGCCAATTTTTCTAAACTCGTTAATCTTGGATGTTCATCTTGATTAAACCAAGTGATTAATTGGTCGTTGATCATTTCAACGGCAACAATTTCATCTTCCCACTTACCTCCAGCCAAAGCTGTAGCATATTTTTGTTGAGATGAGAATGCAAATGCATCTTGAGCTTCTCGGCTGATTTTCCATTGCTTGGCTATATTTTCTGCTGTTTCACCCATACTAAATGGATGGTACATGGCTGCCAATTTTTTATTGGTAAAGCGCCATCCAATGGTGGTATCAAAGGTTTCTACCTTTCTACTCCATGCCCCATCTGCTTTTGCGGTAACAAAAGGAGCCCTTGTCATACTTTCTACCCCACCAGCTATATACAATAAACCTTCATTACACATAATGGCCCTAGATGCATCCATAATAGCTTGTAGCCCACTAGCACAAAGCCTGTTAACCGTATTACCTCCAACGGAGATAGGTAATCCAGCCAATAATGCAGCCATTCTTGCAACATCCCGATTGTCTTCTCCGGCTTGATTAGCGGCTCCTGCAATCACATCTTCAATGGCATTTGGATCGATGCCGGGGTTACGTTGCATCAAAGAACTGATAACATGAGCCAATAAATCATCCGGTCGAATGCTGCTCAATTTACCCCCATAACGGCCAATTGGGGTTCGCACTGCATCAATCACATAACAAGTACTAAGCATATAATAAAGGTTTCAATGGGCTGCAAGATATAATTTATAGGATAAATAGGCGTTTGGGGCTTATCGGGTTATCTTTGTCCTATGAGTGTTGCGTTACCAAATATTCGTCACCAAAGCCAAGAAGAACTAGAATCTTACTTTAAAGAAATTGGTGAAAAAAATTTTAGACTGAAACAGGTGCAAGAATGGCTATGGCAGAAACATGCCCATAGCTTTGATGCAATGAGTAATCTCAGTAAAGATTTGAGGGCAAAATTGGCTACCAATTTTTCATTACCGGCATTAAAAGTAGATGCCACCCAAAACAGTAGTGATGGAACCGTTAAAAGCCGTTTCAAAACATTTGATGGTCATGCTATTGAGGGAGTATTGATTCCTACAGAAGCCAGAAAAACAGCTTGCGTTTCTTCTCAAATTGGTTGCAGCTTAAGTTGCAAATTTTGTGCAACAGGATATATGGACAGAAAACGCAATTTAACTTTCGATGAAATTGTAGACCAAGTTGTATTGATTAATCAGCAAAGCGAACAGGTATTTGAAAAGAAATTATCCAATATTGTTTTCATGGGAATGGGCGAACCATTGATGAACTATAACAATGTATTGAAAGCCATAGAAAGAATTACTGCAGAAGATGGATTATTCATGAGCCCCAAAAGAATTACAGTTTCAACTGCTGGCGTTGCCAAACAAATTAAAATGTTGGGCGACGATCAAGTGAAATTTAAATTGGCTTTATCCTTGCATGCACCCAATGACGAAAAACGCAATAAAATAATGCCAATCAACGAAACCAATAATATCAAAGTATTGGTTGAAGCATTGAATTATTTTTATAAAAAAACGGGCAATGAAATTACCCTAGAATATATTTTATTTAAAAATTTAAACGACGCTCCGGAAGATGCTGCTGAGCTAACTAAATTATTTCGTCAGATTCCAGCAGACTTAATCAATATTATTGAATACAATAGTATTGATGCTTTTAAATTTACCAAACCTGAGGAAGAAGATGTGCAACAGTTCATGGATATACTGGCAAGCAATAAAGTAAATGCTCGCTTAAGACGTAGCAGAGGAAAAGATATTGATGCGGCATGCGGACAACTTGCTAATAAGAATTAAGAAAGATAAAAGAAGAAAGATGAAATATAAAAGATGAATTAAGAGATAAGTAATAATTAAATTCCTGTTGTAAAACAGCAAACTAAAAAAGATGCAAAAGAAAAGAACCGACAACTTCAGCAAATTCGCCGAAAAGAAAAAAGGCAGCGCAATCAAAGAATCGTATCGTCAAGAAAAAAGAAAAGTAAAAGCAGATGCTCGTGCCGCAGGTGAAGAAATGCGTGCTTTGAAAAAAGCCAAAGCAAGAGGTGAAGCCATTGAACCCAAAAAAGCAGACGATAAAAGAGTTGTTGGCAAAAACCCTGAAAGAAAAAAAACACCCTACCAGCAAAAAGATTTTAAAAAAGGACCAAGAAAGGATAGTACTGAAAAAAATAAATTTAGAGAAGGGTCAGAAAAAGTTTTAGATAATGAAACTCAAGATCGTGATTCATTAATTCCGCTCAATAAATTCATAGCGCATGCTGGTGTTTGCGGCCGTCGCGAAGCAGCCGAATTGGTGAAAGGTGGAAAAGTAACAGTGAACGGCGACAAAATTTTTGAACCAGGATATAAAGTTACTCAAGCAGATAAAGTAACGGTAAAAGGAAAGGCAATATTCTTACAAAAGAACAATGTATATATTCTTTTAAATAAACCAAAAGATTTCATCACCACTGCCAATGATCCGCAAGGTCGAAAAACTGTTTTAGACCTTATTAAAGGAGCTACTTTAGAAAGAGTTTATCCGGTTGGAAGATTGGATAGGAATACAACAGGCGTTTTGTTATTAACCAACGATGGAGAATTGGCGCAAAAGTTAACACATCCTTCTTTTGAAGTTAAAAAAATATATGAAGTAACATTGGATAAACCTGTTACCAAAAAAGACCTTGATCAAATTATTACTGGCGTAACATTAGAAGACGGATTTGTACAGGCTGATGCTGTTGGTTATGCTGATACAAAAAGTAAAAACGTTGTAGGAATTGAAATCCATAGTGGAAGAAATAGAATTGTGAGAAGAATTTTTGAACACTTAGGTTACGATGTAAAAGGATTGGATAGGGTTATGTTTGCCAACCTTACCAAAAAGAATGTTGAAAGAAGCAAATGGAGAATTTTAAATGAAAAAGAAATTCGATTGTTAAAATTCATGAACAAATCATTTATCAGAAAAAACAAAGAAGCAGAGTAATTTATGCATGTAGATATAATTTTTGAAAATGACGATTTTGTTGCCGTTAATAAGCCTTCTGCCTTGTTGAGTATACCCGACAGATTGGGCATTGAGCGGTCTTTAAAAGATTTTTTAAAAGAACGTTATGGAAATATCTATACTGTACATAGATTAGACAGAAACACAAGTGGAATAATTGTTTTTGCCAAAACAGAAGAAGCGCATAAAGCACTATCGCTACTTTTTGAAAGTAGAGAAATGGAAAAGTTTTACGTGGGCTTGGTAAATGGACAGATGATTTATCCTGCTGGTACAGTTGACGTACCCATTATGGAGCATCCTGGCAAAACAACCAAGATGATTACGCATGTAAAAGGTAAGCCATCTATTACAGATTATGAAGTGTTGGAATCATTCAGATTGTATTCTTGGGTTCAATTTCAAATACATACCGGACGTACCCACCAAATTAGGGTACATATGCAGCATTTAGGGCATAGCATTGTATGCGATGAAATTTATGGCGACCCAAAACCAATTTTACTATCTTCCATCAAAAGAAATTTTAAATTGGCTAAATCCGCTGAGGAAGAAAAACCAATTTTATCTAGATTGGGCTTACACTCCCACAGATTGAATTTTACGTTGAATGGAAAAGCGTATAAGCTCGAAGCACCCGTACCAAAAGATTTAAAAGCATTGTTGCAACAATTAAACAAATGGAAAGGTTAGAAATGTACTGAGTTTTATTTATTTGGTTGTGGAGTATACCGCAGATAAGGCTTCACCACTCTAACACCTTTAGGAAATTTTTTGACAGCATCTTCAGTACTTACTGCTGGTACTACAATTACATCTTCGCCTTCTTTCCAATCTGCAGGAGTAGCAACACTGTAGTTTGCAGTTAATTGAAGTGAATCGATAACTCTTAATACTTCTACAAAATTTCTACCAGTAGAAGCAGGATAGGTAATCATTAGTTGTACTTTTTTATCCGGCCCAATTATAAACAAAGAACGCACTGTTGCTGTTAATGAAGCATTTGGATGGATCATATCATAGGCAGTTGCAATAGATCGGTCTTCATCAGCTATAATAGGAAAATCAACTATAGTATCTTGTGTTTCATTGATATCATTGATCCAGCCTTCGTGTTTGCCTAAACTATCTACACTGAGTGCCAATACTTTTACATTGCGCTTTTCAAACTCGGCTGCCAATAAAGCTGTTTTGCCCAATTCTGTAGTACAAACTGGTGTATAATCAGCTGGATGAGAAAACAGTACTCCCCAACTATTGCCTAAGTATTTATAAAAATCAATGGGGCCTTTGCTTGTTTCTGCTTTAAAATTGGGTGCATCATCCCCTAATCGTAAACTCATTTGTAAGTTTTAAAATACAAATATACATTATCCTATCAAATAAGTAGACTATTATCTAGGCTTTATTTTTGGATTTACTGTTCTTGCTTTTTGCAATGCTGTTTTCCCAAACTTATTTTTTACATCGTCTATGGCCTTATAGAGTTCATCCTTTTTGCCAATATCGGCAAACAAACTGCCTTGCAACACATGACTGGTTAATTCACTCAATCGAACACCTAGTAATCGAATGGGCTGGCTTTTATCATACAATTGATGAAATAATCCAATGGCCACTGGAATTAATTCATCATCGCGCATAGAATAATCAATTGATATTTGCTTTGAAGTTGTTTCAAAATCGGGGTAACGAATCTTTACGGCAATACATCCTGCTAATTTTTTATCCCCCCTTAACTCAAAGGCAATTTTTTCTGTCATTCTAACCAGTTCGCTCAATAAAAATGTTTCATCGAATTGATTGGTTTCGAAAGTATGTTCCGTAGAAATAGATTTTGCTTCGTGATAAGGTTGAACTACTCCTTCATGAATACCTTGCGACTTCTTCCATAAATCAATTCCATATTTACCAATTTGTTTTTCTAAAATGGCAACTGGCGTTTCACTCAAGTCTTTGATTGTAACAATGCCCATTGCATTTAAACGCTGATGCAAACTTTCTCCAACACCCGAAAATTTATTCACTGGTAATGGTGCTAAAAATTCTTTTTCCATTCCGGGTTGTACAAATAAATATCCATTGGGCTTGGCTTCATCTGTTGCTATTTTCGCAACCATTTTATTGGTGGCCAATCCGAATGAAATTGGCAATTGTGTTTGATCAATAATTTCATTGCGCAAATCAATGGTCCATTGATAGGGATCAAAATATTTATCCATTCCAGTAAGGTCTATATAAAATTCATCGATGGATGCTTTTTCAAACAATGGGGATTTAGCGGCAATAATATCGGTAACCCATCTAGAAAATCGCGAGTATTCTCCCCTGGTTCCTTGAACCAAAATAGCATGTGGACAGAGTTGCATGGCTTTGCGCATGGGCATAGCGCTTCTCACACCAAACTTTCGGGCTTCATAACTACATGTGGTAACAACGCCTCTGTCTTTAGAGCCACCAACAATAACAGCTTTGCCTTTTAAGGATGGATCGTTTACCACTTCTACACTTACAAAAAAGGAGTCAAGATCGAAATGGGCAATATAACGTTGAGGAGTTGTCACTCTTTAAAAGTATTAAACTTAACGGTATACATCCAATAATCCATCTGGCAAGCTTACAAAAACTTTTTTTGCTTTACGATCAATCTTATCCAATGTTTCTTGATGCAATGGAATCAGTGCTTCTTTACCCTCTAATAATACTTGCAATAAAACCTGATGAGGTTGTTCTATCACTTCTATAATGGGGCCAAGGTTCTCCTCTTCATCAGTAATTAATTCGTATCCCAATAAAGATATAGGCGCATCTTTACCGGCCTGCTTTCTAAAATCTGCATCCAATAACCAAACAGGTTTGGTATTTAATCTTGCTGCGGCTTCTTTTGTATTTACTCCTTCCAACTTCACAATGGTTTCAGCATGATCTTTTGCTTTTGCTGTTTCTACAAAATAGGGGATATAGGATCCTTTTACTTCTTCAACAAATAATGCTTTGACTCCAGTGAATGATGATTTTTTTCCTAATGAATGCGTAAGAATAATTTCTCCTTTCACACCAAAAGCAGCCACTATTTTTCCGATATGAATATAATCGTTCATCATATGCAAGATAATTAAACCCTAGTTGGGATTGGTAAAAATAAAAAGGGCTCGGTAAACCGAACCCTTTTGCAAAAATATGGAATCCACTAAGCTTCTGCAGGAGCATCTTCTGCAGGTGCAGCTGCTACTACTTCTTCTTGTTTTTCTTCTACTTTTTTCACTACAGGAACATATGCTTTTTTAGCACGTTGTTTGTTCTTGTGTTCATCGCTCCTACGAGTGATATTGGCTTCATGTTCTGTATGCCACTCTTGGAATTTCACCATTGCTGCTGCATCATCAAACAAGCCTAATTTAACACCACGTAATAAATGTTTCAAATACAATACTCCCTTGAATGAAAGGATTCTGCGAACTGTATCTGTAGGTTGAGCTCCTTTGTTTAACCAATCCAATGCTTTTTGACGATCTAACTGGATTGTTGCAGGAACTGTTAATGGATTGTAAGTACCAATTTTTTGGATAAACTTACCATCTCTTGGCGCACGACCATCAGCTACTACGATAAAGTAGAATGGTCTTTTTTTACTCCCGTGAC
>JBILRH010000003.1:0-46366 GCA_044372715.1 Sediminibacterium sp.
TGCTTATTCGCTCTGCAACCTTGTTGGCTGTAGGTAGCATGGCAGATTCCAATTCCAGATGAATAGGCACTACCGGAAGGTTTTTAGCTCCCATTACTTCCACCTTTGCATCTAAGAAATGATAACATTCGTTGGATATTCTTAATGATAATGCTTCTGCAAATGAGTTATTTTGCTGCTCTTCGCTCAATACCAATACTTTTCCATGGCGTTTTACCGAACTAAGCACCATCTCTTCATCTATTGGAAACAAAGTTCTTAAATCGAGCACCTCTATTTGACCCGGAAATCTTTCTGCAGCTGATTTAGCCCAATATACTCCCATTCCATATGTAATAATACAAACCGTCTCCCCTCTTCTAACCTTCTCTGTATCAGCTTGTAAAATCAAATTGGCTTTTCCTAAGGGAAGTACATAATCTTTAGAAGGCTCAATTGTTCTAGCATCATCTGTTCCAGGAACCTTGCTCCAGTATAATCCCTTATGTTCCAACATAATCACGGGATTAGGATCTAAAAAAGCCGCTTTCATCAACCCCTTCATATCCGCTGCGTTTGAAGGATACACTATTTTTATTCCTTTGATAGACAATAAGGTACTCTCAATACTTCCACTATGGTATGGTCCGCCTCCTCCATATGCTCCTACAGGTACACGCAATAACATTTGAACAGGAAATTTACCATTGGATAAATAACAAGACTTGGCTACTTCGGTAACCAACTGATTTAATCCAGGATAAATATAATCTCCAAATTGAATTTCAACAATTGGCTTTAACCCCATTGCAGATAAACCTACTGTAGATCCAATAATATAGGCTTCTTGAATAGCTGTATTGAATACTCTGTTGTCTCCATATTTTTCAGCAAGCGTTGCTGCTTCCCTAAACACACCTCCCAGTCTTCTACCTACGTCTTGGCCATATAAAACGGCCTCTGGGTGCTGATCCATTATCTCATCAATTGCATGCAAAGCAGCATCAACCATCATTACACGCTCTCCCGATTTAGGGGTTCTTGTTCCTTTTTCTTCGCGAACAGTTGTTGGTGCAAATACATGCTCATCTACCGAATGAATATCTGGCTCAGCAGCAGCTTGTGCCAAATTAAAATCATTCAACACCAATTCTAGTGCATCGTTTTCAATTTGATTGATTTTATAATCGGAAAATCCAATCCCACTCAACAACATTCTTAGTTTTGGAATTGGATCATATAAACCATGCTTTAATAAATCTTCTCTACTTCTATAAAACTCTTTTCTTACCCCACTTGTATGATGTCCGAGCAAAGGCACTTTTGCATGTACAATTACTGGCTTACGCTCGTTTCTTGCATAGTTCACTGCTTGCTCCATGGTTTCGTAAGAACGCATGAAATCACTGCCATCAACCTGCATTCTTTTCAATCCTTTAAAACCACATGCATACTCATAAGCATTCATTGTTCTAATTTCATCTGCACTTGCACTTATACTCCACTGATTATCTTGAACTAAATAAACAATAGGCAATTGCTTTAATACAGCAAACTGCAATGCCTCACTTACTTCTCCTTCACTCATTGCTCCATCTCCTATAGAACAAACAACCACTGGAGATTTTCCATCAGCCGATTTGCGCAATGCATTTGGATTGGATTTTTCTAAAAACTGAATGCCTTGTGCAATACCTGTAGTTGGTATGGCTTGCATGCCTGTGGCACTACTTTGATGAATAATAGAAGGCCTGTTTTGGTCTTTGCTACTAGGGTGGCAATAATAAGATCTACCCCCAGAAAAAGGATCATCTTTTTTAGCCAATAATTGAAGCATCAATTCATATGGAGTAAAGCCAATTGACAACATCAAACTATCATCTCTATAATAAGGGCTCACCCAATCGCAGGGTAATAAATGTAATCCTGTTGCTATTTGAATGGCTTCATGCCCTCTCGATGTAGAATGCACATACTTACAGATATTACGATTTGCATTGTAAGTTTCACTCATAGACTTAGCAGTCATCATGAGTTTATAGGCGTGTAATAGTATGCTGGGTGTTAGCATTATTTAATTTCGAGTTCAAACATTTTTTGGGTTTCAAAAAAACCTTCTAGCACATCACCCACTACACATTCACCCACTCCAGCAGGCGTTCCTGTGTAAATCATATCACCAATATTTAATGAAAAATAATTGGATATGTGCGATACTATTTTGTTGAAAGAAAAGATCATATCTCTTGAATTACCCATCTGCACCATTTCTTTATTTTTCAATAAAGTAAAATGTATTGGATGGCTTAAAATTCCATCTGTTAACGGAAGCCAATCTGCAACGATGGCCGAATTATCCCAAGCTTTGGCTTTCTCCCAAGGCAATCCTTTCTTTTTTAATTCTGCTTGAATATCCCTAGCAGTAAAGTCGATACCTATTGAAATAGCATCGTAATAATTTTCAGCTTGATCTTCGGGAATCTGCTTTCCATTTTTGGATATACGTAACACCAATTCTAATTCATAATGTAATTCATTGGAGAATTCTGGATAATAAAAAGGCGTATCAGGCTGCCATAAAGCAGTGCTTGGCTTCATGAAAATCACCGGCTCTTCCGGTATGGCGTTGCCTAATTCTTTTGCATGATCGGCGTAATTTCGGCCAACGCAAAAAATTTTCATAGTACAGTTTCATTTAAGTTAGAGAACGGACTTCCGAAATTTTATTTCTATATATTAAACTACGAAATAGCCTTTTTTATTATGTAAATGACAAATTATTTGCCGTATTCATGGCTTTTTCGAGGCCCAAAGCAGCAAACTGCTCAATGATATCGCAACAAGCCTGAATTTTCTGATCTACAATGGGTTGTTCGGATGGCAACCATTTGCTTAACACAAAATCGGCTTGCTTCCCCTTCGGGAAATCATTACCTATACCAAACCTCAATTTTGCGTATACATCGGTACCAAGCATTAATTGAATATCTTTTAATCCATTATGACCTGCATCAGAACCAGCTCCCCTGAGTCTTAGCTTATTAATAGGAAGTGCCAAATCATCTACAATCGTTAGGGTTGAGGCGATATCCAGCTTTTCTTTATCTAGCCAATACTTAAATGCTTTCCCACTTAAATTCATATAAGTGGTAGGCTTAATACAAATAAATGTTTTTCCTTTCCATTTTACTTCGGCCACTTCGGCAAAACGGTCTAATTTAAAAAACCCATTTTGTTTGCGAACAAATGCGTCTAATACATCAAATCCAATATTGTGACGAGTATGTCGATATTCATCACCAATATTACCCAATCCGATAAGTAAAAATTTATGCATACTATTTACAAAAATAGCTTTTTGATTGATTGCTAGTTCATAAAAAAAGTCCGTTTAGGCAAACCCAAACGGACTTATTGATAGTTTCTACTTGAATTATTTCTTCTTCTCGTCTTTTGCAGCAGATGCTTCGTCCTGCTTTAATTGACGGGTCATCACCACAGAAGCGATAGGTATTCTAGGTGAGTTTAAAATTTCGATATTAGGTGTTTTTACATCTTCAACACGAATATTACCATTCAAATCTAAATTGGTAATGTCCACGTTGATTGTAGCAGTAAGGTCTTTAGGTAAAGCCTTAATTTTTAAAGACTTCATTTTAGTAACCAACTTACCACCACCTTTAACTCCAACAGAAACACCTGTGAACTTTAATGGTAATGTAGCGATTACTTTTTTGTCTCCTACTAACTCAAGTAAATCAACATGGATAAGTTGATCACTCACTTTGTCAAATTGTAGATCCTTCAAAATACACTTGTATTTTTTGCTACCTACACTAACTTCTGCTAACTGAAATTCACCAGTGTACACTAATGGCTTGAAAGCCTTAGCTGGAGCGTAAAAATTTACCTCCTCAGCACCCCCGTAAATTACACCTGGCACATTTTCTTGAGAGCGAATCTGGCGGGCGGCTTTTTTGCCATGTTCGGTCCTCAGAACACCTTCGATTGTAATTGTATTCATTGTTTAAAATTTTGGACGGCGAAGGTAAGGAAAAATATGAATTAAGAAAGATGAAAGATGAATTAAGATTTAAAAGAGGTGAAAGATCCTGATATCAGTCAAATTATAGATATTATTGATGTTTAACACCATAAATAAAATGAATCTAAACAATTGTAAATCAATTACTTAGATTCATTATTTCAAAAATAAACCAACAGATCCTTCTATTAAAAAACAGCTTCAATGCCTATTTATCCCTACTTTTCAGCTGAGAATGAATAAACAAACTGGTAATACTTTTATTTTCGTAAGCATTTCTAATAGCTATAGCAAATAAATCAGCCACAGATATCACTTTTATTTTGCTTGATTCTTTTTGCAATGGAATGGTATCACATACAATCAATTCTTCCAAAACACTGTTCTCAATATTCTCATATGCATTACCTGAGAGTACCGGATGCGTAATCAATGCTCTAACACTTCTTGCACCTTTTTCTTTCAATAGTCCTGCAGCTTTTGCCAATGTTCCACCAGTATCGCAAATATCATCTACCAATACAATATCCTTGTCGGTTACATCTCCAATTACCACCATACTGGCAATTTCATTGGCACGTTTACGGTGCTTATCGCAAATAACCATTTCTGCATTGAAATAGCTGGCAATTTCTCTAACACGATTGGTACTTCCAACATCAGGTGCAGCGAAAGCAAGATTAGATAATTTTAATTGTTCAATATACGGAATGAATATTGCGGAACTATCTAAATGATCTACCGGAACATCAAAGAATCCTTGAATTTGTGCTGCATGTAAATCCATGGTGATGATACGATCTGCACCAGCTGCTTCTAATAATGTGGCAATCAATTTTGCACCAATAGCCACACGTGGCTTGTCTTTTCTATCCTGGCGAGCAAAACCATAATAGGGAATTACTGCAATTACTTTGTATGCACTTGCTCTTTTAGCCGCATCAATCATCAATAAGAGTTCCATCAAATTTTCTGTTGGAGCATATGTGCTTTGGACTAAGAAAACATAGTCGCCGCGAATACTTTCCAGAAAAACGGGTTGAAACTCGCCATCGCTGAATTTTTGGATATTGATTTTTCCAATCGTGGCGCCAAAACGTTGAGCAATTTTTTCAGCCAGCTTTTGAGAACCTGTGCCGGAGAATATCTTAACAGAAGGATTCATAATTGTTGAGGGTTGCGTTGCGCGAAGATATTAAACCGATTAACAAATTGTAAATTGATTTTGCAATTGTTTATAACATGAGGAAATATTCTATCAAAGAATGGGCAAATGAGGATCAACCCCGTAAAAAACTTATGGTAAGAGGTGAAGCTGCATTGAGTAATGCCGAATTATTGGCTATTTTAATTAATACTGGCAATTCAACCCAGTCTGCTTTGGATATTGCCAAAGAATTGCTCTTATTGGTTGGAAATAATTTAAATAAGCTAGGTTCCATGAGTTCGAAAGAAATTGCCAATTTGCCAATAAAGGGTTTGGGTGAGGCAAAAGCCATAGCCATCAAGGCTTCTCTAGAATTAGGCATCCGTAGAGATGTTGCCAAACATACAAAACTGCAAATTACCAATAGCCGAGATGTTGCTCATTTTCTCAAAGCCCATTTTCAATACCATCAACGCGAAGTGTTTGCTGTTTTATTCCTAAACAGGGCCAATAAAATAATTCATTTTGAAGTAGTGAGTGAAGGAGGTATAACAGGCACTGTAGCCGATCCCAGGATCATTTTGAAGAAGGCTTTAGAACATCAATCCACAGGAATTATTCTATGCCACAATCATCCCAGTGGCAACCTCAAACCCAGCACTGCCGATGAAATTCTTACTAAAAAAATAAAAACAGCCGCATCATTTATCGACATTTTAGTAACAGATCATATTATCGTAAGCGATGAAGGCTATTTCAGCTTTGCTGATGAAGGAATGATTTGAAAAAAGGCTTCAATTTACTTCTACAACTAAATTGAATAGAATCAATAAAATTGCAACACTCGCTGCTTAGAAATGCAACCCCGATTTGCAAAAGTTGCTATACTGAGCATTTCTAAAAGGCTCGTTTTTGCAATTTTATTGATTCCTTTATTTGATAATGAAAAAGTAAATAGATTTTTTTAAAAAGAGAGTAGCATTGATTTTGCACAAGCGAGCCTTTGAGCGTTGCAATATCAATGAGCATTCTTCTAGAAGAAAAGCTTGGAGAAAAAATACCGAATGAACATTAGAGAAATACCGTCAATAATTTATTGAGAGCGGCGTAAACAATGAAATCTGTTTGAGCCCCGACTTGTCGGGGCGAGTTATTTCATTGTAGCCGATCGAAGGAAATTATAGGTATTTCTATACGTGAATGAGGTGTTTTTCTCCAAGCTTTAAAAAAAGTATGTATTCTATGCTTGCGCAGTAGGCCCTCCAAAATGCATAGGAATTTCAATCTGCTCTAAATCTTGAACAGCACCATTTGCAGCTTCAAAGCGTTCAATATTTTCTTCCAAAGCCTTCATAAAGCGCTTGGCATGCATAGGGGTAAATATAATTCTAGACTTTACTTTGCTTTTAGGCGTGCCCGGCATCACATTTACAAAGTCAATTACAAATTCAGCGTTGCTATGGGTAATAATAGCCAGGTTGGCATAAGATCCTTCAGCTACTTCTTCGCTGATTTCAATATTTAATTGATTGTTGGGTTGTTGGTCCATTTTTGGTATTTAAAAGACAAATGTACCTTTTCTTGCTTTGTTTAACCATAAACTACAATATTTAATGCAATAAAATAACAAATTCAGATAGTTTTGCACCCATGATATTATTAGATGGAAAAATTGCCGCCGCATCGGTAAAAGAAGAATTAAAAAGAAAGACTGCATCAATTGCAGCTACAGGCAAACCTGCCCCACATTTGGCAGCGATACTTATTGGTAACAATGGAGCTAGCGAAACTTATGTAGCAAGTAAAGTAAAAAGCTGTGAGGAATGTGGTTTTAAGTCTACATTAATTCGATTTGAAGAATCGGTAGAAGAAGCCAAGCTTTTGTCTGCAATAGAAGCTTTGAATAAGGACAATGACATTGATGGAATATTGGTTCAACTTCCACTTCCCAAACATATCAGTGAACAAAAAGTAATTGAATCGATTGACCCTTCAAAAGATGTGGATGGTTTTCATCCTTCTAGTATCGGAAAATTGGTACAAGGATTGCCCACATTTATTCCAGCAACGCCCTATGGTATTTTGTTGATGCTCAAGCATTTTAATATTCAAACCAAGGGCAAACACGCAGTAGTAATTGGAAGAAGCAATATTGTTGGCCGACCAATGAGTGTTTTATTGAGTAGTAATATACCGCAAGGAAACTGCACTGTTACAATCTGTCATTCGCATACACATAATTTAAAAGAAATTTGCTTACAAGCAGATATCATTGTTGCTGCACTTGGCAAACCAGAATTTGTATTACCTGAAATGGTTAAAGAAGGTGCAGTGGTAATTGATGTAGGTATTACTAGAGTAGCCGACACAACAGCTGCAAAAGGATTTAGAATAAAAGGAGATGTGCATTTTAACAGTGTAGCGCCAAAATGCAGTGCCATTACCCCTGTTCCTGGAGGTGTTGGATTGATGACCATTGCAGGTTTATTAAAAAATACCATGCAGGCATACCTACACAATAGAGGTTAATTTTGCAATTATTAAAACTGATATGACAACTAATTCGGCAGTAAGCTTACCAGTAATGGAAGCCTTTTATACTTTACAAGGCGAGGGCTTTCATCAAGGAAGGGCGGCCTATTTTATAAGGCTAGGTGGCTGTGATGTTGGCTGCTTTTGGTGCGATGTAAAAGACAGTTGGGATGCAAGCAAACATCCTCAAATAAATATCAATGATATTGTAAATAAAGCCAATCAGCATCCTTCAAGATTAGCAGTAATTACAGGAGGAGAACCTTTATTGCATGATTTATCTCAGCTTACCGATCAATTAAAAGAAAATGGTTTCGAAACAAATATAGAAACCTCTGGGTCATCACCTTTATCTGGTTCATGGGACTGGATTTGTTTATCTCCTAAAAAATTCAAAGCACCAATACCAGCGATTATTGAAAAGGCCAATGAATTAAAGGTGGTGATTTACAATAAGCACGATTTTGAATGGGCAGAAGAATATGCAGCCTTGGTTAATAAAGATTGTTTGTTATACCTGCAACCTGAATGGGATAAGGCGGGAGCAATAACTCCATCGATTATTGAATATATTCAATTACATCCTAAATGGAGAATGAGCAACCAAGTACATAAATACCTCAACATTCCTTAAACATATTAGAATTGTCATAGTTAAGTCAATAATCAAAATAGCCTTCTCGTTCTACATTTTCATGACAATTGCCTTTTGAAGCTAATGCACCTTTGCAGCAGAAATAAGGAATATGTTGATGAAGAGGCTTATTGGTTTGGTTTTAGTTTTCCCTTTTTTTAATCTAGCAGCTCAAGTGTCTGATACACTGTTGGGCATGGGAAATGAAGTGGTTGTAACAGCCACCAAAACAGAAAGAAAATTAAGCAATGTGGCTGTTCCTGTTACCATTATCAATCAAAAGAAAATTCAACAAGCAGGATCGGTTAGATTAAATGATATTTTACAAGAACAGACAGGTATTTATATGACCAATGGATTTGGAACAGGCGTTCAAATGCAAGGCCTCAACCCAGATTATACATTGATTTTAATTGATGGAGAGCCATTGATTGGCAGAACAGCTGGAGTACTTGATTTAAACCGAATTACTGTTGGCAATATCAAACAAATTGAAATTGTAAAAGGACCTTCATCTAGTTTATACGGCAGTGAAGCAATGGCCGGAGTGATTAATATCATTACTGATAAGCCTAATAGAAACACGCTGAATCTTTCTGCACGTTATGGTAGCTATAATACATCCGATATCAATATCAATGGTAGCATTAGAAAAAATAAATTCGCTTACCAAGGTTTCTTGAATAATTACGCAACTGATGGATTTAGCATTCGGCCCAATAGTGTTGAAAGGTCAATAGCGCCAATTAAGCGATTTACCATGCAGCACAATTTAAGCCACTATCTATCTGATAAAACGAACGCCTCTTTAAATTTTCGAATGAATGATGAAAAAATCATTAATATCATTGCAGTAACCAATAATGGATTAGTAACTACTTCAAATGGAGTTGAAAAAAACAAAGATTACAATGCAACATTTCAATTAGCACACCGATTTAATAGTCATATAAAAAATACTTCTCGCGTTTACGGAACAAGGTTTGAATCATTACAAGAATTGGTTACTTCCAATGGTGCACCTTACACAGACTATTTCAAACAACAATTTGGTAGAATAGAAAACCAAACAGATTTTACCATCAACGATTTAATTGAAGTTAATACAGGGGTTGGCTATATAAAAGAATCAGCCAATAGTACCCGTTACGATAAAAGCGAGAACACCAAAACAAATCAAATCGGTTATGCATTTTTACAAACAGAATGGAAGCCAATTACGCAACTAACAGTAATCGCAGGTGCAAGATTTGATAACAATGAATTGTATGCAGCAGCATTCAGCCCTAAATTAGCAATTCAATATAAACCAAGCAGCATTTTCAATCTAAAAGCCTCCATAGGAAGGGGTTTCAAAGCTCCAGATTTTAGACAACTCTATTTAAATTTTACCAATACAGCTGCAGGAGGATACAGTGTATTTGGTACAGTTGAAGCACAAAAAATAATTACTCAATTAAATAGTATTGGCCAAATTGCTAGTTTAGAAAATGATTTTTACAGACTTGGCGAATTACAACCAGAATTTTCTACCGGAATCAATTTCGGAGGAAGCTTTAATCCCAATAAAAAAATACAATTAACATTTAACTTATTTAGAAACAACATTGAAAACCTGATAGACAATAGATTGGTAGCATTTAGAACGGGGGGCTCTCAAATTTTTAGTTACCTCAATTTAAAAAACGCCTATACCGAAGGTTTAGAAACAGATGTTCAATTTCAATTTTCCAATACATTTAATATCAATGCTGGATATCAATTTTTACTATCAGGAGATAAAGATGAAATCAAAAAGATAGAGGAAGGAAAAGTATTCACCAGAGACGAAAATGGTTTTAGTAGGTTAATGCAAAAAAGTGAATACGTTGGTTTGCCCAATAGAAGTAAACACATGGGTAATTTAAAATTACAATACGAAAAGAACAATGCATTTGCAAACATTCGATTCATCTACAGATCTAAGTGGGCTGTTACAGATACTGATGGAAACGGATTATTCAATACCAATGATGCTTTTGCGAAAGGATTTGTTCAAATAAATACAGCCATTGGAAAAACAATTGCCAAAAAGTTGAATTTACAAATCGGGGTTAATAATGTACTGAACTATACCGATATCAATAATTTACCAAATATGCCAGGCAGAATTTTTTATACTACTATCACTTATCAATTTATTCAAAAAAACAAAAAATAGACATATATGAAAAAAGGAATCTACATGATTGGATTGATCATCACACTGGCTTCTTGCAGTAAAGAAACAGAAACTGCCACAAGCAACAATACACCAACCAGTTCTATAACGGTTAAGAATTTAGCAGCCGACACCATTATCGGATTAACTCCACAAGGGATTCCTTTTGGTGCAGGCAGGTTCAGTTTTTATAGTTTAGAAACCAATAAAATCATTCCTACTTCAGACAGTGCAACATCAAAATGGGATATTGGATTTAGGGGTACAACAATTATTATCAATGGCGGAAATAGTGGGCCAGGTTTAGGCGGAGGTTTTGTATTTGTAGGTTTATACAACAATCTTAGCGCAGTACCTGCAGATTCTACATTTAGAGTAGACAATGCACCAAGTTCTTATGCTATAACTGCCGGAAGTAACAGAGGATGGTTTGTTTATGATGCAATCAATAATTTAGTAAATCCAATACCAGGAAGGGTTTTGTTGATAAGAACAGCTTCAGGAAAATATGCTAAGCTAGAAATATTGAACTATTACAAAGGAGGTGTAACTCCACCAGCAACAGCATCTGATGCTATCAAGCTATCAGAACAAAGGTATTATACTTTCCGTTATACATTCCAACCAAACGGAAGCAAGAATTTTTAAAATCCATTATCTAAATGATACCCTGCAATCAAAAATTGCAGGGTTTTTTATTTTAACAAATTACTGCCTATTTTTTTCCGATATTGTTCAATGAAACAAGATGAAAGCATTTTTTACGATAGTCATTTTTTTAGTTGGGTTTTCGGCCCAAGCGCAAAACAACTACAATGCCGATCGGGTAAATCCTAAAATATTGGCTATCTATGAAAAAGCAATTAGCCTATTAAGAGATGAATCATTTAAAGAAGCAGTTCCGTTATTACTAAATACCATAAAAGAAGACCCCAATTTTTTAGATGGCTATCTATCACTTGCTGGAGCATTTGGAGAATTAAAACAATATCAGCGTTCAATTCAATTTTATGAATTAGCCAAACAAAAAGACTCTACTTATTTTGCTGTATATCAACTTCCTTATTCAATTAATCTAGCTGGAAATGGTCAATTTGCAGATGCATTAGAAGCCGTGAATCGATTTCTTCAAATTCCTAAATTGAATGATAGAAGTATTAAGAGCGCCAAATTCAGAAAAAAATGTTTTGAATTTGCAATTGACTATGCTGCAAAATATCCTATTACTGATTATCAATTTAGTCCGATCAATTTAGGTGACAGCATAAACTCACCTGCTGCCGAATATTATCCGTCTGTAACTGTTACAGATAGTTTATTGGTTTTTACCAGAAGAGGAAATCAAATAAGAGAAGATTTTTATCAGAGTACAATTAATGGAAAACAATTGGGCAGAGCAAGTTTAATTAAAGGAGATATTAATTTCGAATCGCAGAAAGGCGCAATCACTGTTTCACAAGATGGAGAATGGATGTTATTTACAGCTCGATTTACGGAAGGGGGCTTTGGTGATTTTGATTTGTATATTTCTTATTATACACCACAAGGTTGGAGTGAACCTCAAAATTTAGGAGAAGCCATCAATACTGAATTCTGGGAAAGCTCTCCTACAATTAGCCCCGACAAAAGAGTTCTTTACTTTAGCAGCAACAGGCCTGGTGGTTTTGGAGGATCAGATATTTATATGAGTCATTTACAATCCAACGGTAAATGGTCTCCAGCGATTAATATGGGTTCTACCATTAATACTGCTGGAGATGATCAAGCACCCTTTATTCATGCCGACAATCAAACCATGTATTTTACCTCCAATGGTTTACAAGGATACGGTGGATCCGATTTATTCATTGTTAGAAAAAACAGCAAGGGCGAATGGGGTATTCCAGAAAATTTAGGATATCCCATTAATACCATTGAAAATGAAGGAAGCTTAGCGGTTTCTGCAGATGGCTTAACGGCTTATTATGCTAGCGATAGAAGCGATAGCAGAGGGCAACTGGATTTATATAAGTTTGATATGAGACCTGATATTAGACCAAATAGAACCTTCTATGTAAAAGGAAAAATCACGGATAAAAAAACGGAGAAAAGATTGCCTTCTTCTGTTGAGTTGATTAACAATGCAACTGGCAATGTGCTTATGAAAATTCAAACAGATGAAACGGGTGAATATTTTATAACACTTCCTATTGGAAAAGACTATACCTTTTCTGTTAATAGAAAAGGATACTTATACTTTAATGAACTGTACCAATTAAGTAATAAAGAAGCAGACAGTGTTTATCAAAAAGATATTGCCCTTCAGCCAATCGAATTGAATGCCAGTTTAACGTTTAGAAATATAGAATTTGCTAGTAATTCATTTCAATTACCCGCAGACGCTACAATTGAATTGAATAAATTATTACAAGTGCTGGCAGAAAACCCTTCCATTCAAATTTCCATCAATGGTTATACAGACAATATTGGCAAACAATCAGACAATCAATTACTTTCCGAAAATAGGGCAAAAGCCATAGTAGATTGGTTAATCAACAAAGGTACAAATACCAATAGACTTCGATTTAAAGGCTATGGTGATGCACAACCGATAGGAGATAATAAAACTGAATCTGGAAGAGCTAAAAACAGAAGAACCACCGTTACAATCACGCAGCTTTAAGGTATAAATACCTAATACACTTTCCAGAAATTCATGCATTTTGGATAAAAAAATGCATGTATCCAGATTTAAACTATCAGATTGCACTTAGCATGGTTCCTACCATTGGCCCTGTTTTGCAAAAAAAATTATTGGAACATTTTCTAAGCGCTGAATATATTTTCAAAGCAAATAAAAAAGAACTATGCCAAATTGAAGGGATTGGCGAATGGAGTGCCAATAAAATTATTGCCTTTAATGATTTTCATCGAGTTGATGCAGAGATTAATTTTATAGAAAAGTATTCTATTAAACCCTTATTCATTTTCAACAATGAATATCCACAGCGATTGATCAATTGCCATGACGCTCCTACACTACTTTATTACAAAGGAAACGCTTCATTAAATGAAGAGCGCGTAATAAGTATTATTGGAACAAGAACAAATTCTACTTATGGTAAAATGATCACTGAAAGAATTGTTGAACAATTACCTGCAAATACATTGATCATTAGCGGCCTGGCATTTGGCATTGATGCAATAGCGCATAAAGCTGCTCTAAGGAATCACCAAAATACCATCGGAGTACTTGCACATGGATTGGATGTTTTGTATCCTTCACTTCATCGATCTTTAGCAAATGATATGATTAAGCATGGAGGGCTACTTACCGAATTCAATCAAAATACCCAACCAGATAAATACAATTTCCCCAGAAGAAATCGCATTGTTGCAGGCATGGCCGATGCAACTATTGTAATTGAAACCGCAATAAAGGGAGGAAGTATGATCACTGCAGATCTTGCCTTTCATTATAACCGCGAATTATTTGCAGTTCCAGGGAAAATAAGCGATCCAAAAAGCAGTGGATGTTTGAAATTGATTCAAGAAAACAAAGCCATATTATTTTCCAACACCGAACATTTATTAGAAATATTAAACTGGATTCCCAGAAAAGATGCTAAAACTAAACAATTGGAATTGTTTCAAGCACTCTCAATGGATGAACAAATAGTGATTGAACTTTTACAAAATGAATCAACCATCTCTATGGATGAATTATATAATGAAACTGGATTCAGTAACAGCAAAATGGCAAGTATTGTATTGAATTTAGAATTATTAAATATCATCCAAACTATTCCGGGGAAAAAGATTGCTTTGGTTTAGTTGATTTATACCATCGAATAAGTAAGCCAAATGCAAGCAATGCAAAAAAACCAGGCAATAAAAATGCATAGGTAAAATATTGAGCATTGTTATTGTAAATCCATGCAGAAAAAATAGCACCTGTTCCTATTCCAATCTCTAATGCGATGTACATAGAAGCAATGGCTTTTCCCCTATTTTCTGGAGCACAAAGATCTACCGTCCAAGCACTTAAGGCGGGGCTATTGATGCCCCAACTCAACCCATATATAACAGAACCAATCATCATTAATACAACCGAATTTGAAAATGCTAAAACAATTAATGCAATCACCAATACAAAAGAAGATACAATTAATACAGGCACCCTTCCATATCGATCCGACACTTTAGGAGCAAGTACCCTTATCAGTAAAGAAGCTACTGTAAAAAATGCAAAAAACAATCCCTTATTATGTAAACCTAAATGTTCGCTTAAATCAGGTGCAATGGTTAAGATTGTTCCTATGGAAAAACACAAGAGTAAGGTAATAAGGGCTGGCCTCCATGCTGTTTTTTCGAAAACTTCTTTTCGATTAATCGTTAATAATTGTAGTTTAAATGGCACTGGATCTTTTAAAGTTTCTTTTACATTGTATAAAATTCCTACAGAAGCAAGGGCAAATCCGGCAGAAACATAAAACATTATATTGTAACTAAAATAATCTACTAAATAGCTGCCAATCATTGGACCAGCCGATGAGCCCAACGTATAGCCTATAGATAATGCACCCAAAGCTTCTCCCCTTCTAGATTCATGCACAACATCTGCACCATATGCTGATGTTGCCGTTGGCTTGAATCCGGTTGAAAACCCATGCAAAAATCGAAGGAACAAAAATCCCACAACTGTAGTAAGCAAAGGATAGAGCAAGCTGCATATAACGCAAACCAAGGAGCCAAAAATCATCACTGGAACCCTACCTATTGTATCGGTTAGCTTGCCGCTAAATGGTCTTGAAAAACCCGCCATTAAAGTAAATAAAGCGATAATCAACCCTTTGTATTCGGCACCCCCTAATAAAGTAAGATACCCCGGCAATTCAGGAATCATCATATTAAAACTGGTGGCAAACAAGAAATTACTCAAACAAAGAAGCGCAAACTGAAAAGTAAAATAAGGTGTTGTTGCGGTTGGTTTTAATACAGACATTGTTTAGAACTATCCTTTTTAGGAAAGCAGCGAAGTTACTATAAATATTTTTGGAGGGAATTTGGTCTCAAGACTATCTTTGCACATGGCAACAAACCTCAACCGCTCCACAAAAAGCAAAAACAGTTCCCGAATATTTGGCGAGGGACTTACTTTTGACGATGTTCTGCTGATGCCTGCATTCAGCGAAGTACTTCCTAGAGAAGTAAACATCAGTGCCCATTTAACCAAAGACATCATTTTAAATGTGCCTATTTTATCCGCTGCAATGGATACAGTAACTGAAGCCAATTTGGCCATTGCACTTGCAAGAGAAGGCGGTCTTGGAATTTTGCACAAAAACATGTCGATCGAAAAACAGGCCGAACAAGTGCGTAAGGTTAAACGCAGTGAAAGCGGAATGATTATAGACCCTATTACTCTTTTAGTGGATGCAACTATTGGTGATGCATTGTTTTTAATGAAAGAAAATAAAATTGGCGGCATTCCAATTGTTGATGGTGGAGGCAAATTGGTAGGTATCTTAACCAATAGAGACTTGCGTTTTGAATCAGACAAAAAGCGCAAAGTAAAAGAAGTAATGACCAAAGAAAACCTCATTACTGCACCAGAAGGTACCGACCTTAAAAAAGCAGAAAAAATACTACAAAATTATAAAATCGAAAAGCTACCTGTAGTAAATAAACAAGGAAAGTTGATTGGTTTAATTACATACAGAGATATTTTACAAATTCGGAATTTCCCCAACGCAGTTAAAGACAATCTCGGAAGATTGCTTGCAGGGGCAGCTCTAGGCATTACCAAAGATTTAATGGATCGAGCCTATGCCTTGCAACAAGTAGGTGTTGATGTGGTTACCCTAGATAGTGCTCACGGACATAGTAAAGGAGTAATTGAAGCATTGAAAGCATTGAGAAAAAATTTCAAACAATTGCAAATTATTGCAGGTAATATTGGAACTGCTGCAGGTGCAAAAGCATTGGCAGCTGCTGGAGCCAACTGCGTTAAAGTGGGCATCGGACCAGGTTCTATTTGTACTACAAGAATTGTTGCAGGGGCAGGAGTTCCTCAACTTACTGCAGTTATGGAAGCTTCAGCAGCACTTAAATCGATGGGTATTCCTGTTATTGCAGATGGTGGAATAAGATATACAGGAGATATGGTAAAAGCATTGGCAGCTGGGGCTAATATGGTAATGATGGGTAGTGTTTTTGCTGGAGTAGAAGAAAGCCCGGGTGATACCATTATTTATGAAGGAAGAAAATTCAAAGAATACCGTGGTATGGGAAGCTTGGGAGCTATGAGCCAAGGTAGTGGTGATCGATATTTTCAGGATGTAGAAGCAGACATTAAGAAATTTGTTCCAGAAGGAATTGAAGGAAGAGTAGCTTATAAAGGAAGTTTGAGTGAAATCATTTATCAATATGTTGGGGGATTAAGATCTGGAATGGGTTATTGTGGTGCAAAGAATATTGAAGCATTACAAAAAGCTACATTCATCAAAATCACCAATGCAGGTATGAAAGAAAGTCATGCACATGATATTGATATTACTAAAGAAGCGCCTAATTATAGTAGGAAATAACTACTTTCAAAATAAACTTGTTTGAAAAAAATTCATAAGCTTATTCTATCTGCGCTTTCGGGTTTGCTGCTTTTTGCTGCATGGCCCAATTCGTATTTAACCCTTTTGATTTTTATTGCTTTTGTTCCTTTACTTTTTGTTGCTGATCATACAAAAAGTTCAAAAGAATTATTTGGTTACAGTTTTATTACCATGCTTATCTGGAATGCCTCCACCACTTGGTGGCTTTGGAATTCAACAAGTGTAGGTGCTATCGCCGCAATAATAGCAAATAGCTTATTCATGTGTTTGCCTTGGTGGGGCTATTCAATTTGTAAATCCAAATACCCCAAACCATTTTCTTTGGTTGCATTGGGTTTATTTTGGTTATGCTTTGAATACATTCATTTGAATTGGGAACTAAGTTGGCCCTGGCTTACATTGGGCAATGTATTTGCAAATCATCCAAACTATGTACAATGGTATGAATATACGGGTGTTGGTGGTGGATCTTTATTGGTATTGTATTTTAATTTAGTGAGCTATTCATTCAGCCATGATCTTAATAAACGAAGAACATTAAGAAAAGAGTTATTCAATATATTTATTCTGCTTTTACCAATTATTGTTACTGCTATTTTTAATTTTAACGCTTTAGTTAATCGCGAAAAATCAACTACTAATCAAAACATCATTGTTGTTCAGCCCAATATAGATCCTTATCAGAAATTTGAATTACGCAATGCAAATCAGCAAATCAATTTGTTATTATCGCTTTCCAAATCGGGTTTAGACAGCAATACCCAATTAATTATTTGGCCAGAAACAGCTATGAGTGTTGCAGAATGGCAAGAGAATATCACCAGTAACCTTTATTATCAACCCATTTTTGAATTTGCCAAACAGCATCCAACTATTACCATTCTTTCAGGAATTGAAACATTTAAAAACTATGGTACAGTTAAGGAAACACCATCAGCCCATCTAAGTTCTTCAGGTTTATACTATGATGCATTTAATGCAGCCATTGCAATTAAAGCAGGAGAACCTATTCAACTATACAATAAAAGCAAATTGGTACCAGGGGTTGAATCATTGCCTTCTTTTCTGCGATTCATGAGTCCGGTGTTTGAACAATTTGGAGGAAGTACAGGCGGTTATGGAAAATCAGTTACATCAACTGTTTTCAAATCGGCTGGAACTGCAATTGTTTCGGCTCCTATTATTTGTTACGAGAGCATTTATGGAGAATATGTAAATAGTTATGTTCAAAAAGGAGCCAACTTGTTAACCATCATTACCAATGATGGATGGTGGGGCAATACCCCCGGTCATTTACAACATTTGTCCTATGCAAGATTACGTGCCATCGAAACCAGAAGATGGGTTGCAAGAAGCGCCAACACTGGTATTTCAGCAATTATCAATGATATTGGCGAAATTGTAGAACAACAACCTTGGAACAAATCCGCGATCATTAAATACAATATTCCTCTCAACAACCAAATAACTTTCTATGTTAGGTATGGGGATTTTATTTTTCTGACTGGGCTTTTAGGAACATTGTTATTGATACTGTTTTTTGTTTATAATTATATAAAAAAAAGATTCATTTAATTTAATACACGATCAAATCAACAAATGAATCATAACCAATCAACATTGCAATACAATAAATACGGAGAAGGATTTCCAGTGATTTTATTACATGGATTTGGAGAAGACAATACCATATGGAACAATCAGATTGTTGTTTTAAAAGAGTTTTGTCAATTAATCATTCCTAATCTTCAAGGAACAGGTTCATCCCCTTTAATGCAAGACAAATCATTACTAAGCATTGAAGACATGGCAGATGATATTCAATTGTTACTAAAGAAAGAAAAAATTACCGAATGTATTTTATTAGGCCATAGCATGGGTGGTTATATCACCTTAGCATTTGCCGAAAAATATCCTCAATACCTTAAAGGTTTTGGCTTAATTCACTCAACAGCTTATCCGGACAATGAAGAGAAGAAAAGAAACAGGTTAAAAAGCATTGATATCATTGAAGAATATGGTGGTTATTCCTTTTTAAAACATACCATCCCCACCTTATTTAGTGTGCGATTTAAATTCAACAACGAAGAGTCTGTTGATGAATTGATCCAAAAAAGCAAAAGCTTTAGTAATACAACATTGCAAGCATATTGTAATGCTATGATTAATAGGCCAGACAGAACCAACCAGTTAATCAACACTAGAATTCCCGTATTGCTCATTGCTGGAACCGAGGATATTGCAGCCCCTTTAAAAGACCTAAAAAAACAATCCGACTTATCCAATATGATTGAATTTCATATTTTGGAACGTGTTGGTCATATGGGCATGTGGGAAGCACCACAAGAAATAAATCAGCTGGCATTATCGTTCATTAAACTATGTATTGCTTAAAATCATTTTATAATTGATCAATTTAATTTTACAACCTATGAGTAAAACAATTTTAGTTACTGGAGCTACATCTGGTTTTGGAAAAGCCATCGCAGAAACATTTGCAGCTGCAGGTTGGAACTGCATTATTACTGGGAGAAGAGCTGATCGATTAAACGAACTCTCTCTTGAGCTTGCCAATAAATTCAACATAAAGGTATTACCATGCTGCTTTGATGTACAAGACAGAAAAGCCGTTTTTGATTCCATTGAATCATTGCCCGCAGAATGGAAAAAAATAGATGTATTGGTAAACAATGCCGGACTAGCTCTTGGAAGAGATAGTTTTGAAAATGCATCTCTCGATGATTGGGATACGATGATTGATACAAATCTGAAAGGTTTGATGTATGTAACCAAAGCTGTATTACCCATTTTTATGGAACAGCAAAATGGTCATATTATTAATATTGGCTCTACAGCTGGCAAAGAAGTATATAAAGATGGAAATGGATATTGTGCATCTAAACATGCCGTAGACGCAATTAGTAAGGCAATGCGTATAGATTTATTGCCTTACAAAATAAAAGTAACAGCAGTGCATCCTGGGGCAGCAGAAACAGAATTTTCGTTGGTAAGATTCAAAGGCAATGAACAAAAAGCCGAAATGGTGTATGATGGATACAAAGCATTAGCTGCAAAAGATATTGCAGATATAGTTTTTTATACTGCAAACTTACCAACCCATGTTTGTATCAATGATTTAACAGTTACCTGTTTATCGCAGGCCAACTCATTTTATTTGCATAAATAAAAAGCCAACTTTTATAATTGAAAATTGGCAAAGGATTGTAAAGTAGCATTGTATTCTGATACTATTTCTTCAACTATATCAGCAGCAGGTTTTATTGTTGTAATTAGCGATGAAACCTGCCCTATTTCTAATTCTCCTTCTACCATATCTCCTTCAAACATACCTCGTTTTGCCCTTGCTCTTCCTAGAATATCTTTCAATTGATTTTCGTCTGCACCTTTTAGTTCTGCCTCATTCACTATTTTAAAAAAATCATTTTTTAATAATCGAACAGGAACCAGTTTTTTCATACTTAACTGCGTATCACCTTCTGCAGAATTAACCACTGCATTTTTAAAATTTTCATGAGAAGAAGCTTCTGGAGTACACACAAATCTGCTTCCAATTTGAACTGCATCGGCTCCAAGTACCATAGCAGCTAGCATTTGTTTTCCGGTTGCAATTCCACCAGCTGCAATTAATGGAATAGATATAGCAGCTTTAACCGCTGGTATCAATACCATTGTTGTGGTTTCTTCACGGCCATTATGCCCTCCTGCTTCAAACCCTTCTGCAACAACTGCATCACAACCCGCTTCTTGAGATTTTAAAGCAAATTTGCTACTACTTACAACATGCACTACTTTAATACCATGTGACTTTAAGATTGAGGTATAGGTTTTTGGATTACCAGCACTGGTAAAAACAATGGGTACTTTTTCTTCTATAATTATTTGAATAATTTCTTCAACATTCGGATACAACAATGGCAGATTAACCCCAAATGGTTTTTCAGTTGCAGCTTTGCATTTCTGAATATGTTCTCTTAAAACATCGGGATACATACTTCCAGCACCAATCAAACCCAAACCACCAGCATTGCTAACAGCACTTGCTAATCGCCAACCACTAGCCCAAATCATTCCTGCTTGAATAATTGGGTATTTGATATTAAAAAGTGTGGTTATTAATGTTGGGTTTGCAGATTGTAATTGATCCATATCTTGATCATTATCTTTTGAACAATAAAACTAGCCAAACAACTTGAAAATCAAAATTGAAAATCAAGATGCCTTAACCAAAATCAATTTCGGTATTATCGCCAATATTTAAACTCCTGCTTAGACCTTTTACAGAAGCATCACTACCAATAAGAGAGTTATCTAAAACAACTTCAAATAAATTGGTATAAGATCCAATAATACTATCCCGAACAATGGAATGTTTGATACTTGTATTTGCCCCAATGGCAACATGTGGGCCAATAATTGAATTTGATATATCACAACCAACTCCAATACTCACTGGCGGAATGATAATGGTATTTAAATACCCATGATCGTATTCTGTATTGCCGCCAATTTTCTTTAATAATGTTGCATTGCTCTCTAATAAAGATTCTTTTTTTCCGCAATCAAACCAACTCTTTACTTTAAAGGATTTAAACTGAGCTCCACGCTTAATCATACAATCGAGGGCATCTGTTAAATTGTACTCTCCCTGTGTTTTGATGTCTTGAATAAATAAAGAGTGCAGACATTCAAACAAAAAATGGGTTTCTTTTATTTTATACAAACCAACCAATGCCATATTGCTTTTAGGTATAGCTGGTTTCTCTACAACTTGATCTATAAATCCTTCCTCATTAATAGAAGCAACTCCAAAATTTCTTGGGTCATCTACTTTTTTTATACCTAGCATACTATAAGGGCTATTTACTACTTCTTGCACATCGTATTCGCAAATAGTGTCGCCCAAAACCACAAATACTTCATCTGTTCCTACTATGGATCTAGTTAACTCAATGGCATGCCCTGTGCCATGTCTTTCATTTTGGAATACAAAATGGGTAGTTAGTTCTGGATAAGTTTGTTTTACATAATCCTGAATTTTTTCGCCCAAATATCCCACGATAAAAATAAATTCATGAATACCAGCCTCCCGCAATTGGTCTACAATAAAACTTAGAATCGTTTTACCTGCAATAGGAATAAGTGCCTTTGGTTGAGTATAGGTATGTGGCCTGAGTTTAGTTCCAGCACCAGCAACGGGGATAATTGCTTTCATTTTTGGTTCTTTATCAATCCAAATGGCACAATAATTAACATGTACAACTCACACAAAAGCCAAATGGACTGTGAAAATAGCAAATTAGCCGAATTAATCAACTATTGTGGGGAAATCATGGTAAAAAATGCTTATTTAAATTGAGGTTCAGAAAAATCCTTGAATTAACTTCGCCAAAATATTTTACATGCAGAGAGATACCTTGGTTTTTGACCTTATTCGGAAGGAATTAGAAAGACAACGTCATGGAATTGAATTGATTGCATCAGAAAACTTCACCAGCTTACAGGTAATGCAGGCAATGGGCAATGTGATGACCAATAAGTATGCAGAAGGCTATCCTGGCAGAAGGTATTACGCGGGTTGTGAAATAGTAGACCAAACAGAACAATTGGCAATAGATCGTTTAAAACAAATTTTTGGAGTAGAATATGCCAATGTGCAACCACATAGTGGAGCACAAGCTAATGCGGCGGTTGCATTAGCTGTTTTACAACCAGGAGATGCAACGCTCGGATTGGATTTGAGCATGGGTGGACATCTTACTCATGGAAGTGCAGTAAACTATAGTGGCAAACTCTATCAACCCTATTTTTATGGTGTTGTAAGAGAAACAGGGTTGATTGATTATGAAATGTTAGAATCTCAGGCAAGAGCTGTAAAACCAAAATTAATTTACTGTGGCGCAAGTGCTTATAGCAGAGATTGGGATTATGCACGCATAAGAAAAGTAGCCGATGAGGTTGGTGCATTGGTGATAGGAGATATTGCACACCCTGCAGGATTAATTGCTAAAAAATTATTAAATAGCCCATTTGAACATTGTCATTTTGTTACTTCTACAACGCATAAAACTTTACGCGGACCAAGAGGAGGAATAATCATGATGCATAAAGATTTTGAAAATCCTTGGGGATTGAAAGATGTAAAAGGAAATATTCGAATGATGAGCAACTTGCTAGACATGGCTGTTTTTCCTGGTATTCAAGGTGGACCATTGCAACATGTTATTGCAGCTAAAGCAGTTGCCTTTGGCGAAATATTATCAGATGAATTTTTAGTTTACCAACAACAAGTACAGAGGAATGCACAAGCCATGGCAGCTGCATTTGTTCAAAAAGGATACCATATTATCAGTGGTGGAACAGATAACCATTTAATGCTAATTGATTTGCGCAATAAAAATATCAGTGGCAAGAAAGCAGAGCAGGTACTGGTTCAGGCTGATATTACTGCGAATAAGAATATGGTGCCATTTGATGACAAGAGCGCATTCGTTACCTCAGGCATTCGTTTTGGTGTACCTGCAATTACTACAAGAGGTTTCAAAGAAGAGCATATGCAATTTGTAGTGAATGTAATTGACAATGTATTGATGAATGCTGACGACGCCAATGTTATTAGCACAGTAAAAAAACAAGTGAATGAATTCATGGAGCAGTTTGTTTTATATCCTGAGATGGGTTGAGAAAGATGAAAGATGAAAGATGAAAGATGAATTATGAAAGATGAATTATGAAAGATGAATTATGAAAGATGAATTAAGGAAGTCATTGATTTAAAATACTTTTTATGATACAGAGAATTCAAACAGTTTGGCTATTGGTTGCTGCGCTCTTAGCTGGAGCTAGTTTTAAGTTGTCATTTTTTAGTGGTAATAAATTGAATTCAACTACCAATATTAAAGAATGGATTGAATTTACAGCCAATAAGAGTGTATTTCCAATGATTATTGCCGTTGCTATTGCAGTTGCATCTTTGATTGCAATATTCATGTACAAAGATCGCAAACGTCAAATGCTTGTAACCCTTTGTACAGGAGTTGTATCTATTGCTCAGATTTTTTTATACTTTAATGCGAAATCTACATTCACAGAAGCCAATCTCGATTTAGGTTCTTTAATAAGCTTTTCAATACCTGCTTGCTTAATGCTTGCCTCAAGAGCTATTTACAACGACGATAAATTGGTAAAAAGTGCCGATAGATTAAGGTAGCATGGAATTGTCGCTGTTTAAATTAAATCCATAGTCAACATAAAATCGTCGCTGCTTAAAAATTAAAGAAAATAAAACTTGTTTCTATTTGTTAATTTATTTTTCACTTTAATTTTTAAAAGGCTCCTCTTTTTCTGTTGACCATTTATTATTTATTCAATCATTGAATTTTAAAAGGCTCAAATTTTACCTTAATTAAACTATAAATAAGGCGCAGTTACACTGCGCTTATTTTTTTTGATACCAGCTGGCACTCCTGCGTAAACCAGCTCCCCTCCTGCATCGCCTGCTTCGGGGCCTAATTCAATTAACCAGTCAGCCGATTTTAAAACGTCTGTATTGTGTTCAATTACAATCAATGAATGACCTTGTTCAATCAATGCATTGAAAGAGGATAAAAGTTTTTTAATATCATGAAAATGCAAGCCTGTTGTTGGTTCATCAAATATGAACAATACATGCCCAATCCCTTTTCCTTTACCTAAAAAGCTAGCTAATTTAACTCGCTGTGCTTCTCCACCACTTAATGTATCGCTGCTTTGCCCTAATTTGATATAGCCCAAACCTACATCCTGCAAGGGCTGTATTGATTTTTGAATAGGTTTCTCTTCTTTAAAAAATTCAATGGCTTCATCTACACTCAACTCCAATAATTCATAAATAGATTTACCATTGTATTTAACTTCCAATACTTCTTCTTTAAACCTTTTTCCACCGCAAGATTCACAAGTTAAATGCACATCTGCTAAGAATTGCATTTCAACAACTGTTTCCCCTTCGCCTTTACAGGTATCACATCTTCCTCCATCTACATTAAATGAAAAATGTTTGGGTAAGAATCCACGCATCTTTGCTAGCCCCTGTTTCGAATACAAATCTCTAATTGAATCGTAGGCTTTAATATAAGTGATAGGATTACTACGTGATGATTTACCAATTGGGTTTTGATCAATCATTTCGATAGAATTAATTGAATCGATATCACCCGAAATCGTTTTATGTACCCCCACTTTATCTGTAGGCACTCCCTTGATTTTCTGCAATGCAGGATACAAAATTTGTTTAATCAATGTTGTTTTCCCACTTCCACTAACGCCAGCTACAACTGTTAGTGCATGTAAAGGAAACTCCACTGTTATATCCTTTAGATTATTTTGCCTTGCACCTTCAACAGTAATACTGCTGATCCATTTTCTAACTTGCTTAGGCGCTTCAATACTCAATTTACCTGTGAGGTATTTGCCTGTTAAACTCTCCGGATGCTTTATGATAAAATCATAATTACCTGCTGCAACTACTTCGCCACCTAAATGAGAAGCCAATGGTCCCATATCTATAATATGATCTGCTTCTCGCATCATCATTTCATCATGCTCTACCACAACAACTGTATTGCCTAAATCGCGTAAAGATTTTAATACTTCAATTAAGCGGGCAGTATCTCTGGAATGTAAGCCAATGGATGGCTCATCTAATATGTATAGAGAGTTGGTTAAATTACTTCCTAAACTTCTGGTTAATTGAATGCGTTGACTCTCTCCCCCGCTTAAACTATTGGCCAATCTATTTAAAGTAAGATAGCCTAAGCCCACATCTAGTAAGGTTTTTATACGTTGATGTAGTTCTAATAAAATTCTTTTTGCAACTTGCCCATCATGCTCAGAAATAGTCAATTGATCAAACCATATTTGAAGATCACGAACAGGCATCTCACATAGTTGAGCAATATGCTTATCGCCCACCATAACATACAATGCCTCTTTGCGCAATCGATATCCTTCACATTCATTACATGTTGTTCTTCCGCGATATCTACTAAGCAAAACACGGTATTGAACTTTGTATAAATTAGATGCTACTTCCTTAAAAAAATCATTGATTCCTAAAGCACCAGTTCCTCCATGCCACAATTGGTTGTACTGCTCTTTGGATAAATCCATAATGGGTTTATGGATGGGAAAGCCCATTTTGGTAGCCCCTTTAATAAACTGCTCTTTCCACCATCCCAGCTTCTCGCCTTTCCAAGGTGCAATGGCTCCTTCATACAATGATAAACGTTTATCAGGTATTACTAAATCGGTATCTATTCCTAACACTTGGCCATAACCTTCGCATACAGGGCATGCCCCGTAAGGATTATTAAATGAAAATAAATTAGGGGATGGCTCTTCAAATACAATTCCATCGGCTTCAAACTTATTACTAAAATGAAGCAATTTTACAGCATCAATTTCAATGTTCATTTCACCATCACCTTCATAAAAAGCGGTTCCGATCGAATCGGACAAACGATGCAAATCCTCTTCATCAAAATCCTTCACTACTATACGGTCTATTAGTACAAAGAATGATGATCCAGCTTTGGAAACTTGTTTTTTTAAATCCTTGTCGCTTAGCGCAAGTAAATCTTCAATGCGGTTTATTTTGCTAATTCCGTCGGACCCCTCTTTCGGAGGCGTACTGACGGAATCGGACCCCTCTTTCGGAGGCGTACTGACGGTAATGTACATTCGCGAGAAACCTTTCTGCATCAATATATTCAACTCTTCTCTGATTGCTCTATTGGCATGTTGCCTAAAGGCAACCAAAATAATTACTTTGGAACCCTCTTTTAATTGTGTGATAGCATTCATCACATCTCCAACATCATCTTTTTTAACTTGCTTTCCGGTAATGGGTGAGATTGTTTTACCAATACGGGCATACATCAATCTTAAGTAATCATAAATCTCTGTCATGCTTCCAACAGTACTTCTGGGAGTTCGGGTAATTACTTTTTGTTCGATGGCAATTGCCGGACAAAGTCCTTTGATATAATCTACATCAGGTTTAACCATTCTCGCCATAAACTGACGGGCATAAGCACTCAAGCTTTCTGCGTATCTGCGTTGGCCTTCGGCAAATAAGGTATCAATAGTTAATGATGATTTGCCGCTGCCAGAAACACCAGTTACTACAATGAGTTTATTTCTAGGAAAACTTACAGAAACATTTTTCAGATTATGCGTTCTAGCACCCGTAATAACAATATCTCCATTTAATGTATTGGCTATTAGTTCAGCTTCAGGTACTTTTTTTGTTGTCATATTGAATTATCCTATCTGTACAAAAGTAACAGATTATTATAGCTTTAGTTGAGCAACACAAGAATAAGTAGCTCAAATAAACCCTTAAGAATGTGCATAACATTACCCCAAAAAAATATGATTTCCACAAAGTAATTGTGAATGTAAAAGAATTCTAATTTGTTCTCGATTCAAAAACCCATATCCAATATCCTGATTTTTGAACATCCTAACCCAAAACCCAAACGATGAGAACAATGGACCATGCGTCTGATAATGAGTTGATACGGGCTTTTCAAGATGGTGATACCGATGCCTTTGAAACACTTATTTATCGCTATAAAGACAAGATATTTTCTTCCATCCTCTTTTTTGTGAAAGACACTTATTTAGCTGAAGATCTTTTTCAGGATGTGTTTATAAAAATAATCGACACACTTAAAAACAAGCGTTACACCGAAGAAGGTAAATTTTTGCCTTGGGCATTGAGGATTGCGCACAATTTATGTGTGGACTATTTTCGCAAAGTAAAACGTAGCCCAGCTATCAAAACCAGTGACAATAACGAAATTTTTGATGTATTGCAAGTTTACGAAGAAGCCCCAGATGGAAAAATTATGCAAGGTCAAAGTCACAACAGGGTTCGAAAAATGCTCGACCTTTTACCTGAAGAACAAAGAGAAATAATTGTTCTCAGGCATTACGCCAATATGAGTTTTAAAGAAATAGCCGAAATTACCAATTGTAGCATTAATACAGCCTTAGGAAGGATGCGGTACGGTCTAATTAATCTTCGAAAAATAATGACCGAAAAACAAATTGCACTTTAACAAAGAGCCCCTGTGAGTAACGGGGGTTTTTTAATACTAGTTGCTGTATCGTTCTTACTTCTCGCTAAACGTAATGTAAACTTCTGCTAAATATCTTTTTTACTATTTATCCTGCTTGATTCTTCAGCTTAATTATCTGGTCTGTGCTTTTTCGAAACTTGCTTTGACCGCATCTAAATGGGCAATAAACAAGTTAATATCTGGGTTATAGCCGTATTTAATGGAACTAATTGGCTTGCCATTGAGATCTAGAAACATATACAAAGGCTGGGCATTGAATCCAAATTGAGTGATTTCATAATCTAAATTTCGATCTCCTTCGGTAATTACTTTATCACCATCCTTTTTAATGTATTGCTCGTTGAGCGGCAATTCTGTTGATTCGTCTACATATAAACTAACCAATACAAAATTCTCCCGCATTCTTTTTAATACTTCAGGATCTTTCCATACTTCTTTTTCCATTTTTCGGCAATTGGCACAACTATGACCAGTAAAATCGAGCATGATGGGCTTATTCAATGCTTTTGAAGCAGCTAAGCCTTCCTCTAAAGTAAAATAGGCTGTAAGGTTATATGGAACATGTAGTTTGTCTGTGAGCCTTTTTGGAGCTGCTGCTAAAGAAACAGTTTTTGAAGTATTTGAATGACTATTTTGTTGGTATTTAAGTAAATCTAAATTGAAGTCTTGGGTTTCATCTGGAGGAATGAATCCACTTAAATGACGCAGAGGCGCACCCCATAAACCAGGAATTAAATACACTACAAACGAAAATGTTGCGATTGCAAAAAACAAACGTGGCACACTTAAATAAGGTAAATCACTATCATGCGAAAATTTGATCTTTCCCAAAAGATAAACTCCCATTAAACCAAAAATCACAATCCACAAAACCAGAAATACATCTCTATCTAAAAGGCGCCAATGATAAATCAAGTCTACATTAGAAAGAAATTTTAATGCCAATGCCAATTCAATAAATCCAAAACAAACTTTTACTGAATTCAACCAGCCGCCACTTTTTGGTAAAGATTGTAATAGTGTTGGAAAAAAGGCAAATAAAGAAAAAGGCAAAGCTAAACCGGCGCCAAAACCCAACATACCTATAACAGGTGCTGATGAAACTCCACCAGTACTCGCTTGACCCAATAAAGTGCCAACAATAGGTCCTGTGCAAGAAAAAGAAACAATTACCAGCGTAAGTGCCATAAAAAATATACCCACCAAACCGCCCTTGCCTGCTTTTTGATCGGCTTTATTGGCCCAACTATTGGGCAATTGAATTTCGAAAACGCCAAAAAACGAAATGGCAAAAATCAAGAAAATAGCAAAGAAAAGCAAGTTAGAAACAGCACTTGTAGATATTTGATATAAAATATCATCGCCAAATATTAATACCAAAATAAATGTGGGAATAGTATAAATTAAAATAATTGATAAGGAATACCAAAGCGCATTGCTCAATCCTTCAACCTTTGTTTTGCTTCGTTTTAAAAAGAAACTAACTGTTACAGGAATCAGCGGAAAAACACATGGTGTTATAACAGCAATTAATCCTGTAATAAAACACAATAGAAATATTTGCCAAATTGATTTCCCTTCAACACCGCCTGCATCTGTATTATTTATCTTGTTCGTTTCAGATTGAGGAGCAGGAACAGTGAAAACAATTTCACCACTTGGAAAATTACTTCCAGATTTAGCCAACCAAATAAATTTTCCCTTGATTAAAGCACTGTCGCTTTGATTAATGTGCAATGGAAAAATAAAAAAAACACTATCAGCAAATAAGCGATAAGTAGCTTTACTGGCATTAGTTTCCGGAACCAGTAAAAGGTTTCCTTGCTCAGTTACAGTATCAGCATTGATTTGATAAGAAGCACATGCACTATCAAGTTGCATTGCAGAAACAAAAGGATCATCCTCACCTCTTTTTTTTATAGAAAAGATTTGAGTGCCTTTATCAATTGTTGTTTTTACTATTAGATGAACAATAGAATCATTAATTCTATTGGCACTAAAAGCAATTTGAACAGGTTGTTTTTCCTGAGCAAAAATTGATGTCGAAAACATCAACATTGCAATAAAAAGAACAAGACTTTTTTTCATTTATCAATTTTCGTAAGCTTATTGCAATTTCAGATCAAAAGTTTTCTTAGTAGGAGGCAAACACTGCGTATCATCACAAACCATAAAGCTAACTGTTCCAGAAATATTGGTACTTACGCCTCCTTTTACTTTAACAACTTGAGAATAAACAACTTTTCCAGAATAATAGAACACTTTAACTCCAAAAACTTTATCATCCACTTTTTCCATCTTACCAGTTTCTTTCAACTTCCCATCTATTACAATTAATGGATTATTATTGAAAGTGATTTTGGTAGGCACTGGCCCCCCAGAGGGAGTAGTTTGAGAATACATATGCCATGGCTTTGGAATATCTGCAGTAATTACAATCTCATAAACTCCTTGTGCTCTTTTATTGGCTTTATACGTCCAGGTTACCGGATCTTTAATTTGGCTTTGAGCACTTAAAAAAAGCAAGCATGCCAATAACAAAAAAAGCACTCTTTTCATAACTATGTCTTTTAGTTGATATTTAAAATTTCAAAAACTTTTTTCCCATCGATATTGTTCAATAGAGAAGAGGTGGCTCTTTCGGGATGTGGCATCATCCCATATACATTGTTGTTATGATTACGGATGCCTGCAATATTCCTAACAGCACCATTTGGATTGGCTATTTCGTTGATATCTCCCAATTCGGTACAATATCTAAAAATGACTTGATTGTTTTTTTCTAATTGATCTAAAGTTGATTCATCTGCATGAAAACGTCCTTCGCCATGAGCTATAGGAATTTTTAATGCTTCGCCTTCTCCGTTTTTTATAAAAACATTTTTACAAATAAATTGCTGGTTGGCGTTTTGCAACAATACTCCAGGCAATAAACCACTTTCGCATAATATTTGAAATCCATTACAAACTCCCAATACCTTTCCTCCTCTATTGGCAAAATCGATAACAGATTGCATCATCGGACTAAAACGAGCGATTGCTCCACATCGCAAATAATCTCCATAAGAGAATCCACCAGGTAAAACAATACAATCATTGGTTGTAAAAGCAGATAAATCCTTGTCTTTATGCCAAAGCATAATCACTTCTTTATTCAAATCATTTTGCAATGCATCTTGCATGTCTCTATCGCAATTTGAGCCAGGAAAAACGACTACTCCAAATTTCATGAGTTCTGTATATTTTGAGAGGCAAAGGTACAAATCAACAATTGAAACTCTGCTTAATTATTGACCAAATCCCAATTATTATACACAATTGCTAGAATAAAGAGTAAAAAGAGGAAATTAGGGAAAATAGGCCTTCTTGGGTATGAGAATGCATTGGAAACGATTGCCGATACTGGAACAATGCAAATAAAACTGGCTTCGAAACCAACACTTTTAAAAACAAAGGGTACGGCAATTAAGAATAAACTCATCAATAAAAGCACTGACCAGTTTTTTCTAGTCTGAATAACCAATCTGCTATTAAACTGTTGCCAATAAATAAACCCAGCTAAAAAACTTAAAATAAATACCGACAAGCTAATAACAAAACTTTTATTGAAAATGAATTTTGGAATTTCAAAATCCAACCTGGGCAAATACTGAATGATCGTATTTAATTGATCCGTTACAAATAACCAAGCACCTAAAAAATAATAGGGAACCAATATTCCCATTATTAGCACAAACCACTCTTGTAATTTAAATGGCCTTAATATTGCCAAAGCAAATACGATTACAATCATCATCAAAGCAATTGGATGATACGCAATCATAGATATGCCGGTTAAAATACCAATGTTAAAAAGCACTTCTTTAGCATTTGGCTGATTGTATAATTGAACAATTTTAATCACCAACCAAATCAATAAAAAGTTAGCCAATAATGCTGGAGTTATATCACACCATGGCAAAAACAATCCAGAAAGCAATACATAAGTCATTGCCACAGTATAATCAGCTTGTTGGAAAAGCTTAACTTCATTGAACAAGAAATTCAGTCGAATGGCTTGGATCAATAATGCAGCCATATAAACAATGAATAAAAAATTAGGATTGATATTGGTTAAATAACTTTGCATTAATATGGGTAGTAATCCATCATTTGTATTAATTGATAGTACTGGATTACTTATAAAAAAATGGAAATGCACCCCAATGCTTAACAAAACAAGGAAAAGTATATTAACAACAGATTTGTCTTTAAATAAAAAAACCACAAAATTATTTTAAAAGTCAACTTTTGCAAAACAGGTATACCCTCTATACATACAAGGCAATACAGCTTGTCTTAAACCAATTTGTTTAATATGTCTTGGCATAAAATCATATCCTCTGTCTAAGTTTTTTATTGTTGGGTTGCGATCAATTTGACCATTGGGCATCATACTTTGATCGGTTAAAATATTGCTTCTTTTTTCTTGAAGATTAAATAAGAAATGAACCTGATCGCCACTATTTACAAGGCCATAGCCAATATAATTATCTGTATTATCATCGTATTGGGTTTTTCTAATAACATTACTCCATTCCATTTTACCGTCTGGCTCAAAAGAAATGATGGCCACATTATCTGCATAATATCTATTAACATTATTATTACCCATATTGCCGAAATTATTAATGCCTCCCCAAGGATAATAACCCATTCCTCCATACATTGGGTAATAGTTCATTGGACTCCCAATAAACCCACCCCCAAATGGATTAAAGAAAGGATTTCCATTCATATAATCCCATCGATTGAAGGTATTTCCTCGATTGGTTACGTAGGCCGCTTCGGCAATAATCATAAACCCACCATCTTTTCTCAAAATCAAATTTTTGAGAAAAAAATCATTAAAAGCTGTTTTTTGAGGACCATCACCTTTCACATCAGATCGATATTCTTCTGAAAAAGTTGTAGTTGCATTTAATAATTCTTTATTGCCTTCTAAATCCCAGAGTGTATAATACAATCCATCTATATTTCCTCTTCGCATTTTACTGAAAAAAGAAGTAATAATACAATGTCCATTTCTATTATCAATTTTAACTCTCGTGTCATCCAAAAAAATCTTGTTTATTGGGAGGTTACTTGTTTTATAGTTGATAGCGCCAAAAGGCTTGATTAATAAGCTAACCTTATTAATATTATCATTCTGCCCAGTTCCAGATTGTCTTAAGCAAACCATGTTCCCATTATTAGCTACACCAAATTCTCCTAAAAAATCATTTTTTTCTGGCATACTTATAGGAACCCTTACTTTCTCAATTAAGTTAAGTGATTTATCGAAAATGCAAGAAGTTACCGCATGTTCTTTTTCATTCTTGGTGCTGATTTTAAAAGCAACAATTTTTTGCTTATCCTCACTATTGATGAAAGTATAAATCTTGCTTTCAACATTAAAATTTAAATTAGATGTAGTATCTAATACAACTGGATCACCTTGTTTTTTGCCGCTGCCATCAATTTTAACAGCCATGGCAAAAACAGTATTTTTTTGCTGAAATTGATAGAGTAGGTAAACAAAATCGGAATATTGAATAAAATCGGTGCTTAAAACCCTGCCTTTTTCATTAAGGTAATCCATTTTAAGCTTGTCCACCAATTTCATATCCAAATCATAAACAGCCATTTGATGTAAATCTCTGGTGTTTTTATAAATCAAGATATTACCTCCGATTTTTCCTAAAATTTCAAAACTTAAGTTTCGGGCATCATCTTTCTCTGGCTCCGAAAAAACCAATTGCTGGGCATTTATTGGGTGGAAACCAGTTAAAAAAAGACCTAATAAAAAGACAACGGTATATTTCATTCTTGGGCAAATCTTTAATAATCAAATGTACGGCAGTACAGTTTATTTATGGTATTCATTTTACCCATACATTTGTTAAAGCAATTTAGCATTTAAGCTTCAAAGTACTTTTGTGAGTAAAAATTTAAACAAAGTCACCGCAACTGGTCTGATCATTGCCTTAGGGATTATTTACGGTGATATAGGAACTTCCCCTTTATACGTTTTCAACGAAATAATCAGCAATAAAACAATCTCAGAGGAGTTGATTTTTGGGTCATTATCCTGTATTATTTGGATTATTACCCTACAAACTACCCTGAAATACGTGTTACTAGTGCTAAAAGCAGATAATAATGGCGAGGGAGGCATTTTCGCATTATATGCGTTGGTTAGAAGAAGAAGAAAATGGTTGGTGATACCTGCCATGATCGGGGGAGCCGCCTTATTAGCCGATGGCATCATTACACCCCCAATTTCTGTAACGTCTGCTATTGAAGGATTAAAAGAACTTCCGGCATTACACTATATCACAACAAACACGATTGTAATAATTGTATTAATCATTTTGTCTTTATTCTTTTTCATGCAGCAATTTGGTTCTGCAAGTATTGGAAAACTTTTTGGACCAATCATGTTTATTTGGTTTACCATGTTGGCAATTTTAGGAAGTTATGAAATAAGCCAACATCCTGGTATTTTAAAAGCGTTGAATCCTTATTATGCTATTCAATTATTGGCAAAATACCCAAATGGCTTTTGGTTATTGGGGGCCGTTTTTTTATGTACAACTGGAGCAGAAGCATTGTACAGCGACATGGGACATTGCGGTCGAAAAAATATTCGAATCACCTGGATTTATGTAAAAATATGCTTACTACTCAATTATTTTGGTCAGGGAGCATCTTTATTGGCCAAACACAAAGGTTTACTTGTTACAGCAGCAGCAAAAGAATCCTTGGGAATCAATGCATTTTATGATATCATGCCGCAATGGTTTATCCTTTGTGGTGTCATAATTGCTACTTCCGCAGCAATTATAGCAAGTCAAGCAATGATTTCTGGTTCATTTACATTGATCAGTGAGGCATTGAGGTTGAATCTTTGGCCAAAAATGAAAGTAAGTTATCCGTCAGAAGAAAGGGGTCAACTATTTGTACCTGGCATTAATTTATTACTTTATATAGGATGCGTAGGAGTAGTACTTTATTTCAGAGATTCTTCTAGAATGGGTGCTGCATATGGTTTAGCAATCATAGTAACCATGACTATGACAACTATCTTGTTTTCTAATTACATGGTATTAAAAAGAACATTTTCTGCTTGGATTTATCTTTTTTTAATCGTTTACTTAATAGTAGAGAGTTCCTTTTTAATTGCCTTGATGGAAAAATTTGTTCATGGCGGATATGTAACACTCATCATTGGTGGCGCTTTATTTGCAGTAATGTATGTATGGTATAGGAGCAGAAAAATCAAAAACAGGTATGTTGAATTTGTGAGACTTGAGCACTACATACCAATGATTCAGGAATTAAGTAATGATAAAATAATTCCAAAATTTTCTACACACTTGGTCTACATGACAAGCGCTAATAATCACAATGAAATTGAGCATAAAATTATTTATTCAATATTGAATAAAAAACCAAAGCGAGCGGATATTTATTGGTTTGTGCATGTTGATGTACTAGATGACCCCTATACATGCGAATATTCAGTAGAGCATATTATACCAAACGATATTATTAGAATAGAGTTCCGCTTAGGATTTAGAATGGAACAAAGAATCAATTTGATGTTTAGAAAAGTGGTAGAAGAATTGGTAAAAAACAAAGAAGTGAACATTACCAGCAGATACGAAAGCCTTGAAAAAAACAATATTGTAGGCGATTTTCAGTTTATCGTTTTAGAAAAATATTTGAGTCAAGACAATGAACTGCCTATTTTTGAACGAATCGTAATGAAATTATATTTCTGGTTAAAAGAAATCAGCTTGAGTGAAGAGCGAGGTTTTGGATTAGACCCTAGTAATGTTTCAGTAGAGAAATTTCCTTTAATTGTTGCCCCAGTTTCTAAATTGAATTTAAAAAGAATTTTTAACGACGAGAGTGAATATCAATGATAAGCATTTCTCCCGCTGAATTAAAAGCCATCTTACCTGATTCAGGTATTTTTCTTCTAGATGTAAGAGAACAAGATGAACATGATGAATTTAACATTGGAGGCGTTTTAATTCCTTTGGGGGAGATCGTTTCTAGGATCAATGAAATACCTACTGATCAAAAAGTATTGGTGTATTGCAAAAGAGGCATTAGAAGTATGATTGCCATTCAAAAATTGCTCATAAAAAATCCAAATTTACAGTTGATTAATCTTTCAGGTGGAATGGAAGCATGGAAAACTTCTTGTTAATCTTGCAAAAAAAGCAGATATTACTGATTGATTAATTGCGATAGTTTGTCCACTACTATTTTATATATTATACTAGGCTACTTGATTATTGTTGTTCTAGCATACTTGTTGCAAGAGAAAATGATTTTCAAACCCGAAAAACTTGCCCAAGATTTTACCTATCAATACGATGCCCCATTTGAAGAACTTTTTTTTGATACAGAACCTGGTGTTCGCATCAATGGACTTCATTTTTATGTACCAGAACCAAAGGGACTCATTTTATATTTTCATGGTAATTCGAGAAGTATTAAAGGCTGGGCTAAATATGCAAGAGACTTTTTTAGATTTCAATACGATGTATTACTAGTAGACTATAGAGGCTTTGGAAAGAGTACTGGCAAAAGAGGCGAGAAAGCCATGTTGGCTGATATGCAATTTATCTATGAACGCTTAAAAGAAAAATACGACGAGCATCATATTCTTGTTTACGGTAGGAGTTTAGGAAGTGGATTTGCCACTAAAATTGCAGCCGACAACAAGCCTCGTTATCTAATTTTAGATGCTCCCTATTATAGCTTTATCAAAGTGGCGGAAAGATTTACCCCATTTATTCCTCATAGACTTACTTTAAGGTTTAAGCTTCAAACCGATAAATGGATTAGAAAAGTAAATTGCCATACTTATATTATTCATGGAACAAAAGATTGGCTAATACCAATTAAACACAGCGAAGAATTGCAGCGATTCAATCCTCATAAAATAACCTTGATCCGAATTCATGGTGGTGGGCATAATAATCTTCCTTCTTTTGATGAATACCATAATTTCATCAGAGATATACTTAAGTATTGATGGCATACACCTAATTTTACCGCGTGAAATCAAACCAAAAATATACCTGGATAAAAATCGTATTGATTGTATATGCAATAATCGGAAGTGCTTTGTATTTATTACAAGACAAACTGATATTGCATCCAATCATTGTTGATAGAGATAGTACTTATATTTTCAATCAACCTTACAAAGAACAATTTATTGCAATTGATGAAACCACTGAAGTCAATCTTATTCAATTTACACCTACTGATAGCATAGCCAAAGGGGTTGTATTGTATTTTCATGGCAACCGTACTAATATTAGCAGGTATGCTCCGTTTGCTAAAAAATTCACCTCAAATGGTTATGAAGTTTGGATGATTGATTACCCGGGTTTCGGAAAATCAACTGGCAAGTTTACAGAAGCAATTGTTTATGAAGCTGCTTTACAATTGTACAAATTGGCAAGAACCAGATACAGCCCTCAACAGATTATTATATATGGCAAATCTTTAGGAACAGGTATTGCATCTCAATTAGCATCTATAAGAGATTGCAAGGATTTGATTTTAGAAACCCCTTATTATGGATTGGCCGATTTAGTAAAAACCTTTTTATTTATTTATCCTGTAGAGCAAATGATTCACTATCATTTTCCTTCTTTTGCATATCTGCCAAAAGTTACTGCACCAATAACTATTTTTCATGGAACAGATGATGGAGTGATACCAATAAGCAATGCGAAAAAGTTAAAAAAATTATTAAAGACTACCGATCATTTTATTGAAATAGACAAAGGCAGTCATAATGATTTAAATGATTTTAAAATAATGCAGGATAGTTTAACTAGCATTTTAAAAAAGTAAAAATAGCTATTTACAATAGGAAAATAGAAAGCAGGTTACGATCATTTTGCTATCGGCAAAATTAATTACTTCGATCAATTACCTTAGCTCCATTTTTATTTTATGTGCTATGATTCTTTCAATTGAACCGTTTTTTTTGTAACAGATAGCTGATATTCTATCCCAACTTTCAATGCAAGATTCTCTTGCTCATGACTCACAGGAAATTCAAAGCAAACAGGATAATTGTATTCGGCAACATGATGTAAAATCAGTTCTTGAATAGTTTGTCCAAAAGGGCGTGCATTGTCTTTGATATCTGTAAACTTTCCTACAATTAAGCCTGCTAAGTTTTTCAGATGTCCTGCTCTTTTCAATTGAAGAAACATTCGATCGATATTGTAAATATATTCCCCAATATCTTCTATAAATAAGATCTTATTGGTTGTTTTATAAGCAGATTTTGTTCCACATAAATGTGCCAACAAAGCTAAGTTACCTCCAACTAATTCTCCGCTGGCTTTTCCCAATTTATTCAATGGATGAAATGCTTCCTTGTAATTTGTTTTTGCTCCTTTTAATGCTTTTTGCAATGATTGAACATACTTGCTTTTTTCACCCCCATCATTAAATGCATTGGCCATAGGTGAATGAATAGAAGCGGTATTTAACTGAGTTTGTAGATGTGCTAAAAAAACAGTGATATCACTAAATCCAACAATCCATTTTGGATGCTTTTTGAAAGCAGAAAAGTCTATTTGATCAATAAATCTACTAACGCCGTAGCCCCCTCTTGCACAGAGAATAGCATGAATATTTTTATCATCTAACATAGCTTGAAACTCATCCCTTCTTTCAGCATCTGTTCCACTGAAATAGGTCTTGCTTTTACTTCCAATGGTTTTACCCACCATCACTTCATAACCCCAGTTTTGAAGCGCATGAATACAGTTTTGTACTTTATCCAATTCCATATATCCTGCGGGGCAGGTAAGGCCAATGGTGCTGCCCTTTCTTAAATAAGGAGGTACTTTAATCATACTGCAAACTAATTGATTTCTTGTAATGAAACATTATCTGCTGTTATTGCGAGCCGATGTTCTATTCCACATTTCAACGCATAATTATTTTTCTGATGACCCACTGGAAAATCAAAGCAAACAGGATAATTAAAATGATCTACTTTTTCTTTTACAATGGTTATAATATCTCTACCAAATGGAGAATCAGGAGTATCTGGTTTGATACTGGTAAATCCTCCAATGATCAAGCCTTTTAATTTAGCCAATTTACCAGCCCTTAATAAATTACAAAACATTCGATCGATATTATACAAGGGTTCACTCACGTCTTCTAAAAACAAAATTTTTCCTTCGGTATTAATAGAAGAAACAGAGCCACTCATATTTTCTAAAATTTTTAAATTTCCCCCTATTAAAACTCCTTCAGCAGATCCAGTTCTATTATTGATATTTGGAACAATTGGGTAATAGATAAGTTCTCCTTCCAAAGCTTTCTTTACAGAAAGAATCGTATTGATTTGCACTTCATCAGCTGTTGTCCAATCTTTTGGGAAACTTCCACACATTTTTGAATGCAAACTTGCAGTATGAACCACCTGGTGCAAATGAGAATGCAATACGGTGATATCACTAAACCCAATAATCCATTTAGGATTTTTTTTAAATCTTGAAAAATCAAGTTGATCAATTATTCGAACAGCACCATAACCTCCAGTTGCACACATAATGGCTTTTACCGAATCATCATCCATCATTTGCTGAAAATCTGCAGCACGTTCTGCATCAGTTCCTCCGAAAGTGAAATCTCTTTTACCAATCGTTTGGCCCAATTTAATTTGGTAACCCCAACTTTCTATTTGAATAATGGATTGTTGAATATCTGCCATGGTAGAATATCCCGAAGGGCAGCAAATACCAATCGTATCTCCTTTTTGTAAATAAGTAGGGATTTTGATACGATTCCGATTCGAATTATTGTCTTTGGCCGCTAATAATCCTAAAGGGAGCATCCCCATTGAAGCCAATTGCAAAAATGATTTTCGTTGCATCTCGGAAAGTACAAAAAAGACCAATAAGTTGGGCTATAAAGGGCATTTCAATATGAATAATCGATACTTAGCCCTGCTTTGCTTATTTTTGCTGCTTTCTACACCAATTGTATGAGTAATAAAGAAACACCTAAAAGATATTTAATTACAGCCGCCCTACCTTATGCCAACGGCTTAAAGCATATTGGCCACTTAGCAGGAGCTTATTTACCAGCTGACATTTATGTAAGGTATTTAAGGGCTCAAAAGCGGGATGTGGTATTTGTTTGCGGAAGTGATGAACATGGAACGGCTATACCTATTCAAGCTACAAAAGAAGGCACTACGGCCCAAGCCATCATCGATAAATACCACCCCATCATCGAGCAAAATTTCAATGATTTGGGAATATCATTTGATATTTATCATAGAACCAGCGATCCAATTCATCATGAAACGGCCCGCGAATTTTTCCAAACGCTCAATGATAAAGGTGATTTAATTACCAAGGAGTCTGATCAATATTTTGATGAAAAAGCAGGTAGTTTTTTAGCGGATCGATACATCAAAGGAACATGCCCAAACTGCGCTTATCCAGCAGCTTACGGTGATCAATGCGAAAACTGCGGAAAGAGTTTAAGCCCAGATGAATTAATCAATCCTGTAAGTACATTAAGTGGAAATGCACCAATTAAAAAAAGCACCAAGCATTGGTATTTGCCGCTTGATAGACATGAAGCCTTTTTACGCAAATGGATTTTAGAAGAACATGCCAATGATTGGCGTTCAACTGTAGTGGGACAATGTAAGAGTTGGATAGATGGAGGATTATTGCCTCGTGCCGTTACCCGCGATTTAGATTGGGGAGTAAAAGTTCCTGAACTGGTTGAAGGTGCTGAAGGTAAAGTATTATATGTATGGTTTGATGCACCAATAGGATATATCAGTGCTACTAAACAATGGGCATTGAACAATGATAAAGATTGGAAACCTTATTGGGAAAGTAAAGACACCAAATTGGTGCATTTTATTGGTAAAGACAATATTGTATTCCATTGTATTATTTTTCCAGTGATGTTGCAATTGCATGGAAATATTTTACCCGATAATGTTCCTGCCAATGAGTTCATGAATTTAGAAGGCGATAAAATGAGTACCAGTAGAAACTGGAAACTCGAAATGGAAGATTATATCAATGATTTCATCAAGCCGGAAAATGGCGGCAGTCAAATGGCTGATGTGTTGCGCTATTATCTAACACTTATAGCTCCAGAAAGCAAAGACAGTGAATTTACTTGGAAAGGATTTCAGGATGCCAATAACAGTGAACTAGTAAGTATATTTGGTAATTTTATTAATCGTGCATTGGTATTAATGCATAAATTATGCAAAGGCAAAGTACCAGCATTACATGCCGATGTATTGGATGAGCTCGATAAAGAAACAGTTGCCAACATCAAAGCCACTAAAGAAAAAGTAGAGAAGCTTTTAGAAGAATACAAGTTTAGAGATGCTTTATTCGAAGTAATTAATTTAGCTCGCATTGGTAATCAATACATGCAGAAAAAGGAACCATGGATTGTTGCAAAGCAATTAGAATCAAACCCTGAAGCCCAAAAATTAATAGACAATTGTTTGCATATTTGTTTACAGCTTACTGCCAACTTAGCCATTTTAATTAATCCTTTCTTACCCTTTACTGCAAAAAAGATTTGCTATCTATTGAAAGTAGTAGACAAAATATTGGATTGGGAAAATGCTGGTAGTATGAAATTATTAAGTGTTGGCTACAGTTTGCGCGCACCAGAATTATTGTTCCGCAAAATTGAAGATGAAGAAATTAGCAAACAAGTAGAAAAATTAAAAGCAGCAGCAGTGAATAAAGAACCCATCGTAGCAGCTGGCGTCAGTACCCTGCCGAAAGCTGGGTCAGACCAAGGTAGCATTACATCAATAAACAAAGTGTCGGAAGTTAAGCCCGAGATCGTATTCGATGATTTTGCAAAAATCGATTTAAAAGTAGGAACCATTGTTGCAGCTGAAAAAGTAGAGAAAGCAGATAAGCTCTTGAAACTTCAAGTAGACCTTGGTTTTGAAACACGCACCATAGTATCAGGCATTGCCATGCATTTCAAACCCGAGAACATTGTTGGCAAACAAGTAAGTGTAGTGTGTAATCTAGCGCCACGCAAAATGCGCGGCATAGAAAGCAATGGAATGATTTTAATGGCCGAAGATGCAGCCGGCAAATTGCATTTTATTAATCCTGAAACAGCTATTGATAACGGATCTGGTGTGAGTTAATCATAACTCACACATTCTTTCAATTCTTTTTCGGTATAAGCCAATTTATATTGCTTTAAAACATCAGCTGGTACTCCGTTCCATTGATTGGGCACATTACCCATATAGCCTATATCTTTTACACCTATTTCGGAAGTATAAAATCCAGTAGCTACTAGATCGCGCATAGCAGAAAAGAATGCAACACCTTGCTTCAATTCAGGTTTTGCTTTTTCGGGATAGGCAATTGAATCAACCACCGCAATTTGCTGCTTTGTATCGCAATTGATAAATGCTTTTTCATATAATTTATAGCAATGCAAATCCAACCATTTCAATCCACCACGAATGGGTGTTTGATGAGATGGCATATCCTTAACAATAAACTCAATGAACTCCGGCACTTTAGCATCACTGGCAGATCCACTTACCTCATCTTTCGGAATAATAATGTCTCCCAACACAATGATGGTAGCCATTTCCTGTTCATCAAAGAAATTGGCTTCCTTACTCAGCTTACCTAAATAGTCTTTCTCTTCTTGCATTCTAAAATCCAAGGAAGCATCTGAAGATGCTGCTATTGCTTTCTTATCAGCACTTTTGCAAGCTTCCACCAAAACACCAGCACCAACAGTACCAATCATTAAGGCTTTGATTGATTTTCTCCTATCCATATTAAATATTTTGTTTTTTCATTTCATCAATAATGTATTCACTTGCGCGCATACTCAAGGCTAAAATGGTCCAGGTAATATTTTTATCTGCTTGAGAAACAAACTGAGATCCATCCACACAAAACAATGTTTTGCAATCATGTGCCTGACTCCATTTATTGAGCGCTGAAGATTTTTTATCATTACCCATTCTCACGGTACCAGCTTCATGAATAATACTTCCAGGGTTTGATAAACCATAATTATTGGATGCATCATCTTCAGCTCCCCAAGTGATAATGGCTCCCATATTGTGCATGATCTCTTTGAATGTTTCTTTCATGTGTTTTGCCTGATTAATTTCATACTCCGAATTCTTGGTATGAAAACGCAAAACAGGAATACCATACTTATCAACTACTGTAGGATCTATTTCACAATAGTTATTTATATTGGGAACAGCTTCTCCCCTGCCTGCCATTCCAACTCCTGCTCCATAAAAAAAGCGCATATCCTCTTTTAAAGAAGCGCCATATCCACCTGCCTCTTTTGTTTTACCATTCACTTGAAATTTTCCGTTCTGCCCTTGTATACCCATTCCAAAACCATAAGCGGGCTGACTCATTCCACCCCAATATTCTATATGATAGCCTCGAGGAAAATCTAATTTTTTATTGTCTTTCCACCAAGGCGTATAAATATGCATTCCCCCTACACCATCTTCGTTGTAACGCTTTCTACCAAAGAGTTCTGGCAATACGCCACCCATGGCTGCACCTGTTGAATCATGTAAATATTTTCCTACTACATTGCTTTCATTGGCCAATCCGTTGGGATGTCTTTTCGATTTTGAATTCAACAATAATCGAGCAGTTTCACAAGTACTTGCTGCCAAAATTACTACCCGACCACTTACTTGATATTCTTGATTGTCTATTTTACTAACATAGGAAATTCCAGTTGCTAACCCGGCTTCATTGGTAATTACTTCTCTAGCCATTGCCTGGGTAATCACATCAACATTACCTGTATTAATTGCTGGCTTTACCAGCACTGAGCCTGAAGAAAAATCGGCATAGGCTTTGCAACTTCTATTACACTGAGCGCAATAAAAACAAGCACCGCGCTCATCATTAATTTTTTTAGTGAGGATGGATAAGCGAGAAGGAATAACGGGTATGCCAACTACGGTTGCAGCTTTTTTAATCATCAACTCGTGCAAGCGAGGTTTGGGTGGAGGTAGAAAAATTCCATCAGGATCATTTTCTAACCCTTCATTGCTTCCGAATACACCAATGAGTTTATCTATTTTATCATAGTATGGCTTGATATCTTCATAACCAATGGGCCAATCATCACCCAATCCATCAATACTTTTTCTTTTAAAATCTTTTGGACCGAAACGCAAAGAAATTCTACCCCAGTGATTGGTTCGGCCTCCCATCATACGAGCTCGCCACCACTCAAACTTTTCGGATCCTGGCGCTTGTGTATACGGTTCTCCATCAATTTCCCATCCCCAGTAACAACCATCAAATTCTCCAAACGGACGATATTTAGAACTTGCACCACGGCGAGGAGAATCCCAAGGATTTTTTAATTGTGCGGAATGTACTGCAGGATCAAAGTCGGCACCTGCTTCGAGCAAACAAACTTTTAATCCAGCTTTAGCCAATGTATAGGCAGCCATTCCACCACCGGCACCTGATCCTACAATTATTGCATCGTATTTTTTTGTTTGCTTTTTGATATGAAAATCTCCCATAGTACAATCGTTTTCTAAATAGAAATGAATATAGCAAGAAATTTTCAAATTCCGGTCAGACCACTTTGGTCTGACCGGAAGAAAAAGCGTGGTTCAATATCCAGCTTCAGTTTAGCAATATCCATATTTACTAAACCAGTTTTATATAAACCCAAGTATTCATTAAATGAACTAAAATTCCAATCTCTTTCTTGTTTTACTAATCCAGCTTTAACTGGGTTAGAATGTATATATCTGAAACAATTTTCAGCATTATACAATGATGAGGGATCAATCAATTTCGCTTTCGTTTTTTGCCTAAAAACAGAACCCGTTTCTGTTTTTTCTTTGTTCAAAACTTGCGCATATTTACTCAAAAGCATTCTAAATGAATTACTTAGCATACTTATTTCAATATTTCCCAATTTATATTTTACTGCACTATTTTCATTCGAATGAATTAAAAAATGAAAGTGATTCGGCATTAAACAGTAAGCCAGAATATTACCGTTAGGAACGATATACTTCTTAGTTAGAATAAGAAATAATTGGTACTGTTTCGGTTCAAAAAAGATAGATTGTTTACGATTTCCTTGATTGTAAACATGATACAGATTGTCCGGTAGAATTTGCATAGATCAAATTTTCCGGGTTACAAACAATGCAAATTAAGAAATTTTGGTCAGACCAGTATGGTCTGACCAAAATGGTCTGACCGGTATGGGGGTTAAAAAAAACGCCCCGATTTTATCGGGACGTCTCTTTCAAACGGCAAGGATTAACTATAGTAATTAACTGCAACCCATACTGGTTCCACAGTTCAAACATTTATAACAAGTACCGCTTCTGATGGTAAGATGTCCGCAAGTGCTACAAGAAGGCGAATCGCTTTGCATACCTTTTGCATGTGCATTTACAGCATCCATCCCTGCATCTGCTTTAATAGCAGTTGCTCTTTGTAATTTTTGCGATTGAGGAACCGCAGCTGGAGTAGTATTAGCAGTTGGAGCCGTTACGCGAATGCTACTCAGTTCGGGCTTTCCCAAAAAAGTGGCTTCTCCTTCTCCTTCACCGGTATTGCCGATGGTAGGTTTGTCTAATACATGCACCAAATCAGTTCTATCTAAATATTCATAAGCCAAAGCACGGAATACAAAGTCTACTAAAGAAGTAGTTGTTTTGATATTCGGATGATCCACCATTCCGGATGGCTCGAACTTAGTGAATACAAATTTCTCTACGAATTCTTCTAATGGAACACCGTATTGTAATCCAACAGAAATTGCAATAGCAAAACAGTTCATGAAGCTACGAAGGGTTGAACCTTCTTTGGCAAGATCGATGAAAATTTCACCCAATGTTCCATCCATGTATTCGCCAGTACGTAAGAAAATTACTTGACCACCAATTTTGGCTTTCTGCGTAAATCCGCGACGCTTAGCAGGTAAAGATTTTTTCTCTACAATACCTGAAAGTTGGC
>JBILRH010000160.1:0-3762 GCA_044372715.1 Sediminibacterium sp.
TCGGGGTTCCTATAAAGTCTTCGAATTCTATTGATGGATGGGATTCTATTCTATCCATTTTACAAATGCCAAATGGGGTTCCTGTTGCTACTGTAGCCCTTAATGCTGCAAAAAATGCAGGTATTCTAGCTGCTCAAATTATCGGCACTTCTAATGAAGTGGTTGCTCAAAAATTGACCGACTATAAATCATCTCTAAAGAATGAGGTTTTGAAGAAGGCTGCGGGATTGCAGACCAATTGGCCGAATCAGTTTGATTGATCTTGATAAATTCTCTGCCAAACAAGCTAAATGTGATTTGCCGGAACGGATTAGCTCTGTATCTCATAATTCTTAATTCATATCTCTTAATTCCTTAAGGGTCTTACTCGAAGCCTCCCATCGCCTGCGGCGATGTGGGCTTTTTTATTTGGAGCGCTTTGGCAAACGAGTTTGCCTCGCTCCCAAATAAAAAAGCCTCTTCAACATTGTTGAAGAGGCTTTGTGCCCCGGAACGGAGTTGAACCGTTACTCGCGTTGCGGCGAACAGGATTTTAAGTCCTGCGTGTCTACCAATTCCACCACCGGGGCTGCCATAAAAAATCCCGTCCTAAAAGAGCGGGATTTTCAGAGCGAAAGACCAGGCTCGAACTGGCCACCCCGACCTTGGCAAGGTCGTGCTCTACCAAATGAGCTACTTTCGCGTTTTGTAAGAACTAAATTAGGAGTGCAAAAATAGCCATCCTTAGTTCTTGACAAAATTTTTTTTGCAACTATTTGTATTCTGGTTTGAATTTTGAACTGCTTTGCACCTCAACAGCAGGTGTTCCTTTGTATCGTTGATTATACATTTGAAAGCATCCACCTAATACAAAAGATAGAATACAAAATACCTGTAAATAGAACAAAAAACGGGAAGAATTTACCCAGTTTTTTGTAAAGTCTTTTTGTTCGTGATCGATTATTTCCTGTGACATAGTGGGTTATTACTTTGCAAAAATAAGGGTTGAACGTAAAATTATAATGTCTTCTTTGGAATTATTTCTACAAAATGTTTTTTTTGATTAATAAAATAGTTCCAAACAACTGATTGATTGTATACTCCACCCAATAATGACATTGGAGATTTCTTATAATTAAATGGCTTAAATCGACTTATAAACCAATAAAAAAATCCAAGATGGGCCTTGATGATGGCGGTAAAAAACCATATATCGCCAGTTAGTAATCCTTTCCAAGCAGATATACTATCTAATAGAATCCGAAAAGGCAATTTCCATATCAATTCATTCAAAGGAAGATTTTTGCAAATCATGATTAAATTATTCCTGAAATTCAGGAATACTTTTTTCCCTCCCCTTGGCAATGTGCCAGCTCCAACATGGTATACCAAGGATGATGGACAAGCCATTATTTTATACCCCTTCAACTGAATTCTCCAGCACAAATCAATTTCTTCTTGGTGTGCAAAAAAGTATGGATCAAACCCATTCATTTCATGAAAAACGGCAGATCGAATAAACATAGAAGCACCAGAAGCCCAAAAAATGGGAGCTATATCATTGTACTGACCATTGTCTTCCTCGCATACGTCAAAAACCCTTCCTCTAGAAAATGGATAGCCTAAAAAATCGATCCAACCTCCCGAAGCTCCTGCATACTCAAATAAATGCTTATTGTGATATGCACAAATTTTAGGCTGGCAAGCAGCAACCGATTGATCAGATTCCATCAACTGAACAATTGGATTGATCCAGTCAGGCGTAACTTCTACATCGGAATTTAATAAAACATAATACTGGGCCTCTACCCTTTTCAGCGCCCAATTATATCCACCAGCAAATCCTTCATTGGTTGAGTTGCTCAATACTGTAATTGAGGGATAATGATTTTGTAAAAAAATCAAAGAATCATCTGTTGATCCATTATCGGCCACAACAATTTCAATATTTGGATAATTAGTTGCCATTACAGATGGCAGAAACTGTTCCAAATATTTTTGGCCATTATAATTAAGAATAACAATTGCTACCGAAGGATTCAATTAGCTAAATTTTGGCGAAAGTACAATCAATTGGCCAATCCCCAGTTAATCAAATACCTAACTTCTTTAGGAACTGTTCTAACTCTATTTGGGTCGGTTTTATGCGCCAATCTAACAATGATTGTTGTCTTAGATGGTATTACAATAATGTATTGACCTAAAATACCTCTTGCATAGAAAATTTCTTGGTGTTCAGGATCAATCCACCATTGGTATCCATAATAATCGCATTTTACCCCTTTTGCATCAATAATACCACAAGCTGTTATAGATTGCTTGAAATAACTACTATCAATAACAGGAACCCCATCTATTTTTCCACTATCCAACATGAATTTTCCAATTCTTGCAAAGTCCCTGGTATTTGAATTAAAGCAACAATAGGCTTTTTCTTTCCCGTTTGCTTGATCAAGACTCCATAAAGCTGAATGTGTTGCTCCTAATGGTTGCCATAATTTTTCAGCGGCATATTCACTCAGTGTTTTTCCGGTTGCTTTTAATAAAATCAATCCTAGCAATTGCGTATCACCGCTTTTGTAAGAATGCAAAGTTCCAGGCGCATGAATCATTTTTACACTGTTGGCTGTTTTAACTATATCGGTTCCAAAATACAATTCCGCTGTTACAGATAAAGGGTTCCAATAGGATTCATCCCAATCAGTGCCACTGCTCATGGTTAATACATCTACAATTCTAAGTTTTGCTTTCTCGCCTTCTTTAAATGCTGGAATGAAATCGCCAACTGGCTGTTCAACAGATTGAATTTTCCCTTCTTTGATAGCAATACCTATCAAAATACTGGTGATACTTTTTGCCATTGAAAAAGATCCAGACAATGAACTATCGGAATAACCATCCCAATATTTTTCCATTAGAATAGAATCATTTTTAATCATCAATAATCCTACAGTACTTAATTTTTCCATCAATTGATTCAGCGAATCAGGATAAGCTACTTGATTATAATTACTACTGACTGCCCAAGGTTTTTCTTTTACTGCCACAACTGTATTGTTGCTGAAAATTGTATAGTCATCGATATTGGCAAAATTGTAATAGGCTGCCTTAAACAAATAGGTTTTACCAGAGATAAGCGCAAATGCACTAAATGCTATCAATAGTGCAATGATTACATAAATTAATTTCCTGAGTAGTTGCATAATAATTACTTATAGAGATTGAAAATAACATTTTCCATGAATACAAAATAATAATATTATCTTGCAGATGTGATGAACACAATGCATTTCCTACATTTTAACCTAGATTTCCTCGATCATCCTTTGGGGTAAACTAATTTAGTGTTCATTTTACAAGACTCATCATTTTCAAGAATAATTAATTTTTCAGCAATCATAGGCATCGTTGTTGGGTATTTTGCACAACCCGGCAAGAAATATGAAATATGAAATATCAATAACATTTTAACCCAATAATCAACAACTAACACCATGAATACCATTTCATCAAATACTGCCAATTATTTAGCACTAGAACACCAATATGGCGCACACAATTATCATCCACTACCTGTTGTATTAAATAAAGGCGAAGGCGTTTATTTATGGGATGTAGATGGCAAAAAATACATCGATTTTTTAAGTGGATACTCTGCTGTAAACCAAGGACATTGTCATCCAAAAATCATCAATACATTAATAGAACAAGCCCAAAAACTTACACTAACTTCTAGGGCTTTTCACAATAATTTACTAGGTGAATACGAGCAATTCATTACTT
>JBILRH010000169.1:0-3495 GCA_044372715.1 Sediminibacterium sp.
CAAATTGATATTTTCTTGAAAACTTCTTCCATCTCCCGCATAACGAGCACTTTTTACACCTGGTTCTCCATTCAATGCTTCCACCTCTAATCCAGTATCTTCGCTAAAACAGTTTTCTTTTGTTAACGCATGTATTACGGATGATTTTTCACTGGCATTCTCTTTCAATGTTATGTGAGGCTCTGGAATGTCTATTTCAATTCCTGCGTCAGCTAGAGAAACGATATCAATAGAATATCCTACTACCGATTTTATTTCTTTTACTTTATTGAAATTATTGGTTGCAAAAATGAGTTTCGGAATTTGCATTTATGGTTAATTATAATTCGAAAATAGTTTTTAAACTTACCCAGAGTTTTGTTTTGGCTAATTTAGCTTCGGTTGAGTCGCCATCAATTTCCGAGATAGAGGGTGCCATCAAAAAAGTACATCCTCCATATTTTTGTATTTGATAATCTGGAACAGTAAATGGAAGGGATATTGTTTGGGCTTTCACATTAAAAAGAATGCAAGTTTTTGGTGATAATGCTGTTTTGATCAATTCAAAATTGGTTGGTGATTGCGCTATATTTACAATAGCGATATCGCCCATATTCAATTTACAAGCACCTAATATTTTGGTTAGAAACTGCAAACTTTTTTCGGTTAAATAAACAGCATCTGGTTCGTTTACTAAAACCGTGATATGTTTTCCATTATTGCCCAAAAACCATTTTTCAGGTACAACCTTTTGGATAATATTTTCTTTTGTTGGGATCTGATTATCTTCTTCAGTTATTGTTATTAATTCCTTTTCTAAACTGTTATTATTCTGTTTGACCTCATCATTTTTATCATTATTGGTCTCGATAAGCACCAAACTACTCGGAAATAGATCTGCTAATAAGAAATCGGGTAATGTTTTGTTCATTTTTTGACCTTTTAAAATTATAACAAGCGTTAGTTTTTATTTTTTTTGTTTATTTGCATCAAATATAAAACTATGAGCGCAGTGATCGACATAAACATTACCCCAGTTAGCAAAACAAGAGTGAATGACCAGTCTTTAGAGAATATTGCATTTGGGCATGTTTTTACCGACCATATGTTAGTAGCCAATTTTGCTAATGGCGAATGGCAAAGTATCGAAATCAAACCTTATCAGCCAATTTCTTTTGAACCCTCAATGGCTGCCATACATTACGGTCAATCTATTTTTGAAGGGGTTAAAGCATACAAACATCCGGATGGAGAAGTCTATATTTCCAGACCTTATGATAATTTCAAAAGATTCAATTTATCTGCTGAAAGAATGCAAATGCCAACCATTCCTGAAGAAATTTTCATTGATGGTATGAAAAAATTGATTGAATTAGATAAGAACTGGGTTCCTGCATTCAAAGATCACTCATTGTACATAAGACCATTTATGTTTGCTACCGATGCGGTGTTGGGAGTAAAGCCATCAGAGACCTATAGTTTTGTTATCATTTTAAGCCCTACAGGTCCTTATTACAGTGAGCCTATGCGCATTTATGTGGAAGAAAAATATACAAGGGCGGTAACAGGTGGAGTTGGATTTTCTAAGAACGCCGGTAATTATGGATCAAGCATGTATCCAACAGCCAAAGCCCGTGAATTGGGTTATGACCAAGTTTTGTGGACAGATGCATTTGAGCATAAGTATTTACAAGAAGTGGGTATGATGAATGTGTTTTTTGTGATTAACAACATTGCAGTAACACCATCGTTAGAAGAAGGAACTATTTTGGATGGAATTACCCGATCTAGTGCTTTGCAGCTTTTGCAAGACATGGGTATTGGTGTAGCTGAGCGAAAAATTAGTATCGACGAATTAATCGATGCACATAAAGCTGGGTTAGTATCAGAAGTATTTGGTTCAGGAACTGCAGCAACTATTTCTTTGATCAAGGAATTGAAGTACAAAGATTATGTAATGCATTTCGACACCAAATCTTCTACAATTGCACCAGCCTTAAAAAATAGATTGGATGCAATTCGCACCGGACAAACACCAGACCTTCATGGTTGGATGGTTAAAATTTAGATCGATTGCCTGCTTATAAACTACAACGCCCCGGGATTAATCGGGGCGTTTTTTATTGTTTGATAAAATGTAAAGAACGTTGATGTTCGCCACTAATTACTTGAATAATATAAGTTCCTGCATTTAATTCGGCTACTGGAATTTGAATTGTTCCAACTTGAATATTACCAGCATTGATTGATTTTATTAAAACCCCTGTAGTAGAAAAAATCTGAATACTGGTATTTGCTGCAATGGACGATTTTATGCCTACTGAAAGCTCATTCAGTACTGGGTTTGGATATATTTTAACTGTTAAGTAATGGATTAACTGATTGATATTTCCTTTTGGAATGAGTTGACTTATTTCGAATCTGTTTTTATTTTTTATTGAATCTGGGTCTATTGCGAAAGCATAAATACTGTCTTTGTTTAATGGCAAGTATTGATTGGTTAATCGATCATGTAAAACCAATTTATTATCTGTTGGTAAAAAGGCCTGATTAATTTTAAAATAAAAAGATTGATTTGTGTTAGATGCTAATTGAATGGGTACAATGGTATTGTTATTAATTCTTCTGGAATCTACCGATAACATTTGTTGATCTGTACTTGTGCTAAACAAATTCACATCTGGATTTTGAAGCTTAATTGCATCAGTAGAGTCTAATCCATTTCTACTCGAACCATGATCTATTAAAACAAATTGATCCCAAAACACATTGCCAGAGTAGAGTCCAATAGCAATATGGTATTGGTTGTTGGCTGAATAAGAGATTGTATTGCTATTGTTCCATACATTGGTTTTACTTTCTTCTGCAATAACAAGGGCGTTTAAACCTGTGTTACGCGCTTCGGCAATAAACACTTCAAATGGATTGAGGGTATATTGTTGAGTTGAAGGTATTGCAGTGTACCCGCCATTCATACCTTGTTTTGGATTCCAAATCCAAAAATGATTGCCTACCATCGATTCTTTAGAAACAGCATTTAATTGTATAGGACTCACAAAAGGATTGGCAATTATATTTAATCCATTATTGCCCAATTTATAAAGCTTGATTTCTTGTAATCCATGATTCAGGATCCCTTTGAATTCAGATTTTAATGATACAGCTGCATTGTTGGATGCTACATGAAGTTGTATTCCTTGATATGGTTTCCAAAGATTGTTTTCTGATGTAGCATTCAAATTGAATGGTATCCAGTTTTTTAATAAATCAACACTGTCTTGATTGTTTGATTGAGTTTGATAATAAAGATTTGGCGCCAAGCTGATTTGATTAATAGAAATAGACTGATTAAAAGGATGTCCTATTAAATATTTGCCATTTTTATAAGCTGTAAAATTTTGTTCTACAGTAACGATACCATTGATGGCAGTGCCATTGGCAGATGGGCCTACTATGGCTTTGTAAGCTAGTGTTAATTGATTGTTGGTGAAAAGTGTTCCTTTCGAAAGCGTTAAT
>JBILRH010000161.1:0-3717 GCA_044372715.1 Sediminibacterium sp.
ACAGGCCATCTTCATCGTGGTCTTGAGAGTTTTTAATGGGGTTGTAAATACGAATGGTATTAATGCCTGTAACGCCTGATTGCATTTGCAATTGAGGGTAATGAATACCGGGCTCGTAATCTAAAAACAGTCTGGCTAAAAAATGCAACTCGCGCCAGTCTTGCCAAAGATTAAATACAAAAAAAGAAACAACCATAGCGCGCATCCTGAAATTGATATAACCAGTAGCCACCAAGCATCGCATACAAGCATCTACAATAGGAACACCTGTTTTACCATTTTGCCATGCATGGATATAAAAATCATTTTTGGGCTTCGCTATTTGATCATAGGCCTTGTTTACATTTTGAAATTCCATACTACACTCGTCTTCAAATTTCTGCATAAAATGACAATGCCAATGTAGCCTCGAAATAAAATTAGCAATTGCTCTTTTATTAGTTGCGTTTGTATAATGTTGCATGGTATACTGATATACCATCCGCATACTTATATTTCCATAACTGAGATAAGGAGAAATTCGGCTGCAGCCTTTTCTGCTTAGAGCAGGTTTAGATATATGTTTAGTATAATTGATGTGCCGGTCTTTTAAAAAACTATCTAAATAACGCCATGCGTACAACTCACCGCCTGTTTGGAAAGATGGATTATTTTGGATGATTTGCTCATTCAAATCTGGTCCTTTTATAGTTTGATAAAACGCCTCGTTGATTGATAGTAAATTCCAATTTTTTTCATCAACTAGTTTAGGAGTGGCTTCCATTTCTTGCTTCCAACGTTTTTCCCAATCCTTTCTAGATTTTAATTTTCTAATAACTCCATTGTGTTGATACTCTTTCCATTCGATATGGTTTGTATCACAGAATTGTTTTACTGCTTTATCGCGTTGATAAGAAATTTGATTGCCAATTTCTTGATGAGAAAAAATAGTATTGATATTGTACTTTGATTGGATATTTTTAAAAACATCAATAGCCTCATTATGAAATATGGCAATACTTGCATTCAAACCAATAAGCTTTGTTTGCATTTCTTGCAAGGATTGAAATACAAAACGCCAATGCCTAACATCGCTGTCTGCATAATTCATCAGACTGGGTTCAAAACAGTAAATAAATAATATTGGTAATTTTTGTTTTTGCGCAAAGTAAAGAGGCGCATGATCTGTAAAACGCAAATCTCTTTTAAACCATACGATTACAATATCTTGCTTTACCTGCTTTTCCACTCCATATTATTGATTAAACCCTATTCTGTTTTGATTACATTTAAAAGATATACTTAGTGCTTAAAAAGTTAGAATTATCAGCAGAAACAATCTCATTAATGATTGCTTTGTTTTCATCGGTAAGTTTAACCGCTACCAATGTTCTGATAGAGAAAGACCTTAGGGCATCTACTACCGATAAGGTTCCTTCGGCACTGTCTTTTCTTCCAGTAAAAGGAAATGCATCCGGACCTCTTTGGCACTGACTATTGATATTAACCCTACTTACTTGATTAACCAATGGATCAATTAATAAAGAAATTTCATCTGGATTATTAGAAAATATGCTTACCTGTTGTCCGTGTGTTGATTCAATTACATAATTGATAGGCTCTTCAATATCTTCATATGCTACAACAGGTACAATAGGACCAAATTGCTCTTCGTGATAAACGCGCATCTGTTTATTAACTGGGTACAAAAGAGTCGGATGAAAAAATGAGCCTTCGGCAAAACCTCCATGTTCATTCAAAATATTAGCTCCATGTTTTGTTGCATCATTTACCAAATCATTTAAATAAGCTGGCTTATTGGGCTCAGGCAAAGCAGTGATGGTAACATTTTTCTCCCATGGTAATCCAAATTGTAATTCTTTGAAAGCCTTTATTAATAAGTTGTTTAGTTCATCAACAATTGAATGGTGTGCAAACACAATTTTTATGGCAGTGCAACGCTGACCATTAAAGGAGAGCGCACCCAGCATGATCTCTTTTGCTGCTAATTGAATATTTGCATTTTTAGTAACTATGGCTGCATTTTTTGCATCCAAACCCAAAATGGCCCTTAGTCTATTTACTTTAGGATGTAATTTTTTTAAATCGTTGGCTACTTTGGAAGAGCCAATCAGGGTTAATACATCTATCTTACCTGTTTTCATTAGAGGTGGCACAATTGCATTACCTCTTCCGTAAATTGTATTAACTACACCTTTAGGAAAACAGTTTTTAAAAGCTTCTAGTAAAGGGTAATGCAATAAAGTTCCATGTTTTGGGGGTTTAAACAACAACGTATTACCCATAATAATTGCTGGAATAAGTGTAGTAAATGTTTCATTGAGCGGATAATTAAATGGGCCCATACACAAAACAACACCCAGTGGAGATCTTCGAATTTGAGCTGCAATCCCTTGTTCAATAGTAAACTTTGAAGAATTGCGATCAATGTCTTTTAGTGCATCAATAGTTAAATAAATATATTCTACTGTTCTATCAAATTCTTTAACTGAATCGGCGTGTGTTTTACCAATCTCCCACATTATTAAGTTAACTACAAGGTCTTTTTTAGTTAACATAGCTTTGATAAAATTCTCCACACATTTTATACGATTGGATATAGACATTGTGGGCCATTCGCCTCTTCCATCATTATACGCAGCTCTTGCCGCATCTAAAGCAATAAGCGCTTCTTTTTCTGTGCATATAGGATAAGAACCTATTTTAAAAGGATGAACGCCCTCATTGGTTTTTACATGTATAGGAGAATAAACGTCGTGTGTAGGGCCAGTCCACTGAATCATCTCACCGTTAGAAAGGTATTCTCTTTGCTCTACAATTGGATCAATTAAGTAGTTCTTGGGTATTTCATTGTATGCTATTGCTAAGGCTGATACTTGTTCTTGGAATTGCATATGTAACTTTAGCTATACAACAAGAATAAAGCTTATTTGTTTAACATTTAATTACTTTATTAAGCCCAGAACACTCAGATTGAATATTTACAAGAGATGGTTAATATATATCCGCAGATATAGCTCGTAATAATATATATAGTAGTTTTTCAACTACATCAATTAATTAGCATTAAACAACAACTTATTTTCCAAATCTTTTGGCAATGCCAATGCCTAAAATCCAAGTATCATAGGCTTTCCATTTTAGATCGTAGCTAAGCGTTCCGAATACTTCCCATTCGTTGGGCAACTCTGCAGCATACTCTACACCAAAACGATTTAAGAAAAAATTATCTTCTTTGGCAAATTCTGCTCCAGCACCAAACAAGAAATTCCAATGTTCTGATGCCTTAAACATTCCCATCAAAGCAGGAGCAATGGGTTTGCTTCTTTCAATTACTTCTCCAGAACCTAAGTGTTTTTCTACTTTAAAATTTTCTATGATAATATCCGTTTGCAATCCAATAGACCATTGGGGTTTAAATTGATACATATAATCTATACCAATGGATGGAAGTGCCAACGATTTCTTTTTTCCCAACTCGTCTCTTCCTTGAAAAACATGTGCATGGCCTAATACAATACCCAAAGAACTTTTGGGTTCAAATTTTTTTTCGTTCTTTTTTTTTGGAGTATCTTTTTTTTCTTGTGCGTTGATATCATTACAGATAATCAACATTAAAAAAAATGCTGTAATCAACTGGAGGCAGCTGTTTTTCATGTTAAAAATTTAAAAGAAGGTAAGTTGTTTGAAGAATTACAATTAAAAAAGGGATTGAAT
>JBILRH010000038.1:0-13843 GCA_044372715.1 Sediminibacterium sp.
CTGTCAATTTTATCGATGCTAAGGTATAGAACAAAAATAAAACAATTCCCGCGAGGCTATTGTTTGTTATGCCTGAAACCCTTAAATCGGACCTTATTTTTACGGATATCGACAATTAACTCAATAAAAAGCTTGTTTTTGCGTTATGATACTTACTGATCCGGAAGAAGATGGAGCGGTAATCTTTTATCGGTATATCCCCTGGCACAAAATGATCGTCCGCAGATGAGCGTGTTGCAACAATATATTGCTGGAGTTGCTTATGAAGACAAGCCAGTAGTTACAGCTTCAAATACTTCTAATGCAAGTATTACTAACACAAATGCTGTAGGTGCAACTACCTCTAACTCATCTTCAACTGAATCTTTCAATAGTGCTCCTATTATAGAAAAATCACCAGTTCCTGTATTGCCCCCTCCTCCAGGAAGCTTTTTATTTTTACCGGGAACGGTATTATTGCCACAACCCAAAGGAGGATTGTATAATCCTACATTAAAGAAAATACCCACAGATACCGGAGTAAAGGTTGCGAAGTATAAGAACAATTAGTGTATTTTTTACACAATAAGTTGAGATTGAAAAGTAGATTCTTGTTTATATCTTTATAAAGTAGAATGATTGTTGCCAAAATGAAAAGCTTGCAATTTTATACCGATCATCAACTTTTAGAATTAATTGCAGATGGCAATCAAGATGCATTTATGCAAATCTATGATCGGTATTGGAAAAAAGTTTTTTCAGTTGCAAACAATAGAATGAATAAGCTAGAAGATGCAGAGGATATTGTAAATGATGTGTTTGCTAGTTTATGGGCTAATCGCGAAAAACTTCAAATTGATTCTTTAGAAAACTATTTAGCAACGGCATCTAAATACTGTGTTTTTGCTAAAATTAAGCTACAAAATAAAGAAAGAGAATATGCAGCATCATTGCATCAGCAAGTATTTGTAACGGATAGTTGCGAAAACTCAGTTCACTATAAAAGAATTCTCTTACAAGTAAAAAAGGAAGTAGAAAAGTTACCCGAAAAATGCCAGCTAATTTTTAAATACAGTAGAGAACAAGGATTGTCTGTAAAAGAAATTGCTTCTATTTTAGAAATCTCACCTAAAACCGTAGAAAATCAAATTGGAAAAGCTATCAAGCAACTGCGGGTTTCATTGAGAACAATTTTGCCTTTTTGGGTAATTATTGTAATAATAAATGCTTTATTCAATTAATTAATTGTTGCAGTGGGGGTAATACCCAGTTTCATACACTATAATGTGAATGAACTATCCTCAACATATAATTCCATTAATCGATAAATTTCTTTCAGGGGAAATTAATGAGGAAGAGCTCAAAATATTAAACGATTGGTATAGACAGTTCAACGATACTGTTACTGATTTGTCTTCAACTGATTTGCAAAACGAAGAACAGCTTAGCAGCCGTATAAAAAATAGATTGCAAGCAGAAATCATACTCAATACCATTTCATCCAGCAAAAAACCTTTATACCAAAGACTGCGAATTCCTGCTGTAGCTGCTATTTTCTTATTATTAATAGGCTCGGTTTACTTGATAATGAATCAACAAAAGGCGAAAACAGCATTAGCAAAAGTTGATAAACCCATACAGATAAAAAATGATTTAGTACCGGGCACACCTAAAGCATTGTTGGTATTAGATGATGGAACAAAGATTGAATTGGATAATCTTAAAAATGGGGTAATCAATCAACAAGGCAATACAGCGATACAAAAAACCAACCAAGGCAGCTTAAAATATGTGTTGGACTCAAAATTAGCTTCTAATAAAGTTCACTATAATTCTATATCAACACCCAGAGGTGGAGAATACTTTATTACCCTTTCTGATGGAACAAAAGTATGGCTCAATGCAGCATCTTCTATACATTTTCCAACTTCTTTCGAAGGGAAAAATAGAATTGTTGAAATTACAGGAGAGGTTTATTTTGAAGTAACCAAAAATCCACATCAGCCATTTATTGTAAAAACAGACAAATCTGAAATCGAGGTATTAGGAACCCATTTTAATGTAAATGCATACGAAGACGAATCCTTTACTAAAGCTAGTTTATTGGAGGGTTCTATTAAGGTTTCTTCGTTAAATAAAGAAAAGAACAAAACATCAGTAAAGTATATTTTACCCGGTACTCAAGCAAAAATTAGCAAAAACGGCAATCTCGAAATAGTAAAAGATATAGATACAGAAGCAGTTGTAGCTTGGAAAAACAGTCTGTTTGTTTTTAAAAGCGATGATATTAAAACCATCATGCGACAACTTTCGAGATGGTATGATGTAGATGTTGAATACAATGGAAATGTAAACATGCGATTTACAGGTCAAATCACAAGAAATATTAATGTTAAAAAAGTATTTGAAAAACTTCAATTAACAGGAGAAGTAAATTTCAGAATAATTAATAATACCATAATCGTATCTAAATCTAATTAATATGAAAAACAAGTTTCTTTATTCTTCACCACCTTGAAACAGAGCCTTATAATCATTAATCACAAAAATTAAAGAATGTCTCACTCTTTATATAAACCAAATAATACTAATTTATGTATTTGAATCCTATTTGTTCATCCACAGAAAGTCCAACTCTGAAAGCAACTCAAATGATGAAGATTATGAAACTATTATCATTGTTTATGATCGTAGCTTGCTTGCAGCTACATGCTGAAAGTATTGCTCAAAAAGTAACCATAAAAGGAAGTAATATTCCCATCCAAAAAGTTTTTGAAGATATCAGAAAACAAACAGGCTATCAATTTTTATATGCTGATGAAGCAATTAAATTGGCAAAACCTGTTAGCTTATCAGTAAAAAACGAAAAATTATCTGCAGTTCTTGATCTTTGTTTTAAGGATCAATTACTTGGATATACTATTTCTGAAAATACCATTATTGTTAAGCAAAATATTGCAGAGAAAACAATAACTCCAACAATAGTATATGAACCCTTACTTCCTCCAGATTTTAAGGGAAGAGTTACTGATAACAATGGCAAACCATTGTCTGATGTTTCTGTTTCTGTAAAAGGAACAGGAAAGGGTACAATAACAGATGCTCAAGGAAACTTTTCCATTGCTGTTACCGAAAAAGATATTCTTGTTTTCTCTTATGTTGGCTTTGCAACAGTTGAAGAAAAAGTGGGTTCTAAAACATCAACTAGTATATCTCTTAAATTATTAGACGGGTCTATGGAAGAGGTAGTTGTTGTTGGATTTGGAACACAAAAGAAAAAAGAATTAACTGGATCTGTTACTTCAATTAAAGGAGAAGAAGTTGCAGACAGGCCATCAACTAATCCAATTGCTTCTTTACAAGGAAGGGTTGCTGGTTTAACTATTTCTAATTCCGGAGTAGCTGGTGCAAATCCTGTTGTTCGTATTCGTGGTATAAATAGTACCAATAGCGCATCTCCTGTTTATGTAGTAGACGGAGTATTACACGATGATATTAGTTTTTTAAATCCTGCTGATATAGAAACCATAGATATCTTAAGAGACCCATCTTCGATAGCTATCTACGGTTTAAGAGGTGCCAATGGTGTTATTGCCATCACATCAAAAAAAGCTGCAAAAGGACAAACGAGAATTGAATTACAAACAAATGTTGGTATTCAAACTGTTCAAGATAAAATAAAAATTACCGACGCAGAAGGGTTTAAAAAATTATACAATGCCCAATTGGCAAATCTTAATGCTACTCCTTTTGATTATAGTAACTATCCTGCAAATACAAACTGGCAAGATCAGGTTTTAAGAAATGCTTTAATTAGTTCAACCAATCTTAGTATTTCTAATACGGCTGAAAAATCAACAACTTATGTAAACATTGGATACACAGATCAAGAAGGTGTATTGAAGAATAATAATTTCAGAAGATATTTATTAAGATTAAATGAAGAAATTAGGTTTAACGATAAAATAAAAGTAGGAGCAGGTATTACTGGTTATCATACCATTAATAATCCAGCTGCTGCTTCAGTATCTAATTCATTATGGGCAGCTCCAATTGTTCCAATTCAGCAAAGCCCTACCGTTTATTATAGCATGCCTTCTTTTCAGAGGGCTCAAGTTGGTAATCCTATTGCCGCACTTAATCGCAACGACAGAAATAGTATAGATAAAGATTATAGACTTATTGGTAATCTTTTTGCCGAAATAAAGTTCTTACAAAATTTCACATGGCGTTCAACGGTTTATACTGATCTTGCATTTGGTAATGGACGCAGTTATTCACAACTTCCATTTTCATTTATTAATTTGGGAGAAGGCGGTTCGCCCACTACAACAACATATGATAGTGCTGCAAGAACTTCTGTAACCCAAGAACAAAGTGAATCAAGTCGTTTTCAACAAGACCACACACTTAGTTTTGATAAACGAATTGGTACAGACCATAGCATCAATGCAGTTGCAGGTTTTACAACTATTTATTCCAAAAGTTCTTTTGTGAACGGAAACAGAAGAGATACATCTATTAACATACCCGATAATCCAGATTTTTGGTATTTAGGAATTGCAAATGCAAATAACCCATTAATTAATGGAGGTGGCGGTTCTGAAACTGCTATTGCTGGAGCCTTTGCAAGAGTTAGCTATTCTTACAAAGGAAAGTATCTATTAAATGGTACTATTCGAAGAGATGGTAGTTCTAAATTTGCCCCCGAAAACCGATGGGGAACATTTGGAAGTATTGGTTTAGGTTGGGTAATGTCTGAAGAAAAGTGGTTTTCTTCTGTTAAAAAAATCAATTTTCTTAAAATTCGTGGTGCATGGGGTTTAACTGGAAATGCCAATGGCTTTGCCGACAATCTTTATCGACCAGGGATTCAAAATGCTTCCACAGCAATCTTTGGAGACAATGTTTATAGCTCAGTACAAGCTTCTTATATTCCAGATCCAAACCTACACTGGGAAACTGTAAATGGTATAGACCTAGGATTTGATATGCGCGCCTTTAATAATAAATTAAGTTTGGAGTTTACCTATTATAATAGAACTACAACAGATATTTTAACGGCGGTTACTTTGCCTAATGAGTCTAGAAGTTATTTTACAAATCTTGGAAATATTACCAACTCTGGAGTTGAATTAAATGTATCATGGAATGGCAATATCAACAAAGATTTAAGTTATAGACTTAGCGGTAATTTTAGTTATAATAAAAACGTAGTTAATTCGATTGGAAATAATTTTAATTTTGCAATTATTGGAAATGGCGGTGTGAATCTTACTACTAGCGGTAATTCAATCGGATATTTTTACGGGTACACTCAAACTGGTATATATCAATCAACTGCAGATATTCAAAAAACGCCTGCCTTTACAAACTCATTGCCAGGAGATATTTCTTATGCAGATACAAATGGTGATGGTATCATTAGCCCAGCAGATAGAACGTATATTGGTACTCCATTTCCTCCATATAGTTTTGGTGGAAGTGCAGCAATTAATTACAAAGGATTTGATGCAGAGATTGAATTTCAAGGAGTAGCAGGACACAGCATCTATACTCAAAGACGTACCTCTACTTTTGCCGTATTAAATTATGAAACAAATAGATTAAATGCTTGGACTAGCCCAGGAAGTAACAATGTAGAACCGATTTTAGACAACACTAGAGGAAATAATTTTTTAATGAGTACTTATTTCTTAGAGCCTGGTGATTATTTTAGATTGAGGAATTTACAAATCGGGTACACATTCGAGAAAACCTTATTATCAAAAATTGGTATTAAGCGTGCACGTGTTTTTTTAAATGGACAAAATGTAATTACTTGGAGCAAGGTAACAGGTTATTCTCCTGAGCCATTGATAGGAAGTATTCTTGGCGGTGGAGCTGATAACGGAGCTTACCCGGTTCCTGCTATTTATTCATTTGGATTAAATCTCTCTTTCTAACAAACAAAATTTATATATATGAAACTGTATAAAAAAATGGCCAAAATAATTTACGCTTTAGTAGCCTTTGTTGGGTTATTGGCAGTAACTACAGGTTGTAATAAAATATTAGACACCCAACGTCAAGGGGGTTATGATGCCGACAATTATCCTTATCCGGGAGGATCAGGTCCGTACGATCAATTTATTTTTGGTGCATACAATGAGTTGCGAAACTTTAATGTGCATAGTCAGTCTTTTATTACTGCTGCAAGTATTCGCAGTGATGATGCCGATAAAGGAAGCACCCCTGCTGATGGAGGAGCCAATGCTATTTCAATGGATAACTTTCCGGTTCTTCCTAATAATGGATTTTGTAACGCATTATGGTTAGGATATTATACACTTATCAATAGAAGTAATAATACCATCAACGAAGTTAATACCAATAGCCAAATCGTTGCTACTGATCAAATTAAACAACAGACCATTGCTGAAGCAAGATTTTTAAGAGCCTATGCTTATTTTAATCTTGTAAGATTTTTTGGAAGAGTTCCACTGATCGATAAATTATTTACTGATCCAGCACAACAAAACAATATACCTCAAAGTACTGCTACTCAAATTTATGCTTTCATTGAAGCAGACTTACAATTTGCTGCTGCAAATCTTCCTTTATCATGGGACAATAAATTTATTGGAAGAGCCACAAAAGGAGCAGCAAATGGATTGTTGGCAAAAGTGTTTTTAACGCAGCAAAAATGGGGAGATGCAATGGCTGCTGCCAATTCAGTAATGATTTCTGGTCAATATGATTTGTCTACATCTTTTGATAGAATATTTAGGGAAGAAGGCGAAAATTCTAGAGAGTCTGTTTTTGAAGTTCAAGCAACTGCAAGTGCAGCAATACCAACAAACAATGGAGTTCAATATGCTCAAATTCAAGGTATTCGTGGTGCTGGATTGTGGGATCTAGGATGGGGATGGAATACACCTACTACAGATTTAGAAGCTGCTTTTGAAGTTGGTGACCCTAGAAGAAACAGAACAATTTTATATACGAGTACTGCTACAACAACTTTTCAAACCATCTATGGAGAGAATATACCTACAGGTTTACCCAATCCTCGGTACAACAATAAAGTGTATACAAATCCTGCAACAAGAGCCTCTTTGGGCAATCGATTTGGTTATTGGATGAATGTTAGAATACTGCGATATGCCGATGTTGTTTTGATCTATGCCGAAGCTGCCAATGAATTAGGTGGAGCTGCAAATATTACAAATGCGAGAAATGCTTTAAATAGTATTAGACTGAGAGCTCGCTCAGGAAATTCAACTGTACTTCCTGATGTTACTACTACAGATCAAGCAACGTTAAGAACTGCGATTCGTAGGGAAAGAAGGGTGGAACTTGCTATGGAAAGCGATCGATTTTTTGATATTGTAAGATGGGGTATTGCACAAACAGTGTTGAATGCATCTGGTAAAACCGCATTTATCAATTCTAGAGATGTTTTATTACCCATTCCGCAAACTCAAATTGACCTTAGTGCTGGCGTACTTACTCAAAATCCAGGATATTGATTTTTAATTTTAAAAAACAAAATATGAAATTGACTAATAACAATAAATATATTTCAGCAGCAATAGCTTTGTTTTTGGCGATGACTGTGGTTTCTTGTAAAAAAGATGGTAATCCCAATAATTTACCCAGTGTAAGCCCAGCTACTTATGCTGGTACGATTGATGGTTATAATAGTTCGGATGAAGTTTATCCTAATAACCTCATTGCTTATTGGAGTTTTGATGATACAAAAAATGAATTGAAAAGTGGAACAGCACCAGGCTCATCTTTAAACGATTCTTATGTTACAGGTGGTGTTAAAGGAAAAGCCTTAAACTTATCTGCAGGCTTTGTTTATTTTCCTACTCAGTTTCAAAAATTTAGAACAGATTCTTTAAGAAGTTTTACAATCAGTACCTGGGTTAAGATTCTTAATAACGGAAGTAGACGTACCATGTTGTTTCAATTGGCAAGGCCAGGTCTTCTCACAGGAAACATCAATTTTGCCTTAAACACTCAGTCTTTTCCTGCAACTACTACCAATACACTTAGAATTCAACCTACTTTCTCTACTGTTGGAGGAGGAACACAAGACAACCTAAACAGTACGCTATCTCCAACAATTGGTTTAGATAAGTGGACGCATCTTCTGCTTACTTATGAAACCAATACAGGTGTATTTGATATATGGGCAGATGGAATAAAAGTAGGTGCGTTTCCTAATAGAGGTGTAGGTAATAATTCATTCAGATCTTACGAACCTAGTGAAATAATCTTTGGATCAAATTACAATGGAATACCTGGAAAAGTAGTAAATACCGATGTAACATTCGCTCCAATGACAGGGCAAATAGATGAAGTGAGAATTTATAATAGAGCACTACCTAATGCACAAATCATATCATTGTTTAATTTAGGAAAAGCCAATAAATAAAATCAGTTCATGTATAAAAGCATCTTTTTCGGACTTGCCTTTTTGATTTTATTTGCCTGTAAGCATAATAACAAGCTAATTAATCAATCTATAGTATTTGAAACCGCATTAGATGACAGCATTTTTACAACTGTTCAAAAACAAACATTTCAATATTTCTGGGATGGAGCAGAACCCAATAGCGGGCTTGCAAGAGAAAGATTTCATACAGATAATATTTATCCGCAAAAGGATAAGTATGTTGTAACAACTGGGGGTGGAGGATTTGGTGTAATGGCAATTCTAGTAGGCATAGAACGAAACTTTATTACAAGAGCCGAAGGATTTAATCGATTTAATAAAATAGTTGATTTTTTAGAAAAAGCAGATCGGTTTCATGGAGCATGGCCGCATTGGTTAAATGGCGAAACTGGTAAAGTGGTTCCATTTAGTAAGTTTGATGATGGAGGAGATTTGGTTGAATCTTCATTCATGATTCAAGGATTACTTTGTGTAAGACAATATTTTCAAAATGGAAATGCTGCTGAAAAAGCGCTTGCTCAAAGGATAGATCGATTGTGGAAAGAAATGGATTTTAACTGGTATAGAAACGATAAAAATGTGCTTTATTGGCATTGGAGCCCAAACAATGGTTGGAAAATGAATTTCCCCGTACGTGGATACAATGAATGTTTAATAATGTATGTATTGGCGGCTTCATCACCCAGTCATTCTATTCCTGTTGAAGTGTATCATGAGGGCTGGGCCGAAAATGGAAAGATCAATCAATCTCCATCTGGCTATAAAGAAATCAAATTACAGCTTCATCATCAAGGTGATGCACCTAATAGTGGTCCTTTATTTTGGTCGCACTATTCTTTTTTAGGATTAGATCCTAACGGGCTTAAAGATCGATATGCAGATTATATGAGTGAAAATATTAATCATGCACGTATACATTATCAATGGTGTGTAGATAACCCCAACAAATTTGTAGGATATGGTAAAGATAATTGGGGGCTTACCTCTAGTTATTCAATCAAGGGTTATGCCGGACATGCTCCTGGTATTAAACGTGATATAGGGGTAATTTCTCCCACTGCGGCCTTATCATCTTTCCCATACACTCCGGTAGAATCAATGTCGGCTATGAAAAACTGGTATATCAATAAGAAAGATAAAATTTGGGGAATCTATGGATTTTACGATGCATTTAGCGAAACAGCCAATTGGGTTACTCCCAGATATTTGGCAATAGATCAAGGTCCAATAGCGGTTATGATGGAAAATTATAGAACTGGATTATTATGGAAACTATTCATGAGTTGTCCGGAAATAAAAGGAGGATTAAAAAAACTTGAATTTGAAAGTCCTTGGTTGAAAAAATAAAAAAATGAAAACACTATTTTGTAGTTTACTTATTGCTTTTACTCTATTTGCTTTACCACTTTATAGTCAGGTAGAAATAAAAATAATGAGCTATAATATACGCTTAGATGTAAAATCAGATGGCGATAACCAGTGGGATAAAAGAAAAGAAAGAGTGGCTACAATGCTCAATTATTATGAAGCTGATTTTATTGGCTTACAGGAAGTATTGCATCAGCAAAAAGAATATCTAACGGCAAACTTACCAAAGTATAGTGTTACGGGTGTAGGAAGAGATGATGGTAAACAAGCTGGAGAATACTCTTGTATTTATTATAGAAATGATAAGTACCAGTTATTAGAATCTGCAACATTTTGGCTATCTACTACTCCTGATGAACCTTCTAAAGGTTGGGATGCTGCATTAAATAGAGTATGCACATATGGCCTCTTTAAAAATAAAAAAACAAAACAAAAAATTTGGGTTTTCAATACCCATTTTGATCATGTAGGTAAAACTGCCAGACTAGAATCTGCTAAATTAATTTATCAAAAAATAAATCAAATTAATCAAAAGGGCTTTCCTGTTATTTTATCTGGCGACTTTAATTCTAAACCAGAAGAAGCACCTGCTCAATATTTACAATCTGTAATGCAAAATAGCAGAGAAAAAAGTTTGGTTGTTCATGGAAATGCAGATACATGGAACGCTTTCCGTTTTAATGAAAAGCCCAATGGATGCATCGATTATATTTTTTTAAACCCCAATAATAAACTTACAGCTTTAAAATTTGCTACAATTACAGATTCATATGAAATGAAATATCCTTCAGATCATTTCCCCATTCTTGCTACACTTTCATTGAATCGATAATCAAAGTTGATCCTCATTTAATTGTTTGATATGAAATATATTTTATCGATCCTATTTTCTTGTTGCTTACTTTATGCTGGTGCACAAAAAAACCAATCTGATGCTGCTATGCAAACTTTTGTAAATGCACTTATGCAAAAGATGACAATAGAAGAAAAAATAGGTCAACTAAACTTGCTTACTCCAGGAGGCGGTGTAGCAACTGGGGCCGTTGTAAGCAAAGGAGTAGAAGAAAAGATTGCAAAAGGACAGGTAGGTGGATTGTTTGGTGTTATTGGTGTTGAAAAAATTAAGCAAGCCCAAACATTAGCACTATCGTCTAGTCGATTGAAAATTCCTTTATTATTTGGGTCGGATATTATTCATGGATATAAAACCACTTTTCCTATTCCATTAGCCATTTCCTGTACTTGGGATATGGGATTGGTAGAAAAGAGTGCACGTGCGGCCGCCTCTGAGGCAACTGCAGATGGCTTAACATGGGCATTTTCTCCAATGGTAGATATTGCCCGAGATCCAAGATGGGGAAGAATTGCAGAAGGTGCTGGAGAAGACCCTTTTCTTGGGGCAGAAATTGCAAAAGCAATGGTAAAAGGATATCAAGGAGATGATTTGTCTTTACCTAATACATTACTCGCTTGTGTAAAACATTTTGCATTGTATGGAGCATCTGAAGGTGGAAGAGATTACAATACTGTAGACATGAGTAGAGTAAGAATGTACAATGAATTTTTACCGCCTTATAAAGCTGCTGTTGATGCAAAAGTGGGAAGTGTAATGAGTTCTTTTAATGTTATTGATGGTATACCAGCAACTGGCAATAAATGGCTACTTACCGATTTACTAAGAAAAGAATGGGGATTTAAAGGAATGGTTGTTTCCGATTATACATCGGTAAACGAAATGACCGAACATGGAATGGGCGATTTAAAAGAAGTGTCTGCTTTGGCATTAAAAGCTGGGCTAGATATGGATATGGTAGGAGAAGGTTTTTTAACCACATTAAAAAAATCGATGGAAGATAAAACAATTGGTATAGAAGATATCAATAAGGCTTGTAGAAGAATTTTAGAAACAAAATACCGACTGGGATTATTTCAAGATCCATTTAGATATTGTAATTCAGAGCGAGCTAAAAACGAAGTACTATCTTCCGAAAATAGACTATTAGCAAAAGAGATTGCTACTAAGTCATTTGTTTTATTAAAAAACAATGCGCAGTTACTTCCCTTAAAAAAATCAGGTACATTGGCTTTAATTGGGCCACTCGCTAACAATAAATCCAATATGTTAGGAACCTGGGCGGTATCTGGAAATTCATCAACCGCTATTCCTGTATTAGATGGGATCAAAAACCTGGTTGGAGAATCGGTTAATGTGCTTTATGCTAAAGGGGCTAATATTTCTGATGACAGCATCTTTGCAAAAAAAATAAATGTATTTGGTAATAGAATCGACATAGACAAAACATCTCCTCAAATGCTTATAGATCAAGCTATATCAGTAGCTTCTAAATCTGATGTAGTTGTGGCAGTAATTGGTGAGGCATCAGAAATGAGTGGCGAATCATCAAGCAGAACAGACTTGTCTATACCGGAAAGTCAAATCAAATTAATACAGGCGTTAAAAAAAACAGGAAAGCCATTGGTTTTAGTAATTATGTCTGGAAGGCCACTCACTCTGGTTCAAGAAAATCAATTAGCTGATGCAATCTTGTTTACTTGGCATGCTGGTCATGAGGCGGGAAATGCAATTGCTGATGTTTTATTTGGAGTGTATAATCCTTCAGGAAAATTAACTACAAGTTTTCCTAGAAATGTAGGACAAATTCCTGTTCATTATAATCATTTAAATACAGGAAGACCAAACAACGGAGATCTTTTTCAAAAGTTTAAAAGCAATTTTTTGGATGTAGAAAATAGCCCTTTGTTTCCTTTTGGTTATGGATTGAGTTATACAAGATTTGACTATAAAGATATTCGATTAAATAAAATAACAATAAATACAAATGAATCTGTAATAGCTTCTGTGATGGTATCCAATACAGGAAATTATGATGGCGAAGAAGTGGTTCAATTGTATATTAGAGATATGGTAGCATCTATTTCAAGACCAGTAAAAGAGTTGAAAAAATTTCAGAAAATATTTTTGAAAAAAGGGGAAACAAAAGAAATTCAATTTAAACTAGATAGTAATGATTTTAAGTTTTACAATAGTGAGTTAAAATGGGTAATAGAGCCAGGAAAGTTCAACATATTTATAGGTACCAATAGCAATGATGTTCAAGAAATAAACTTAACCGTAAAATGAAAAAAATAATAATTACAGTATATTTTTTTATTGGCATTATTCAAGTAACACAAGCACAAGATAAAAATTTATATCAACGGCATTGGCTTGTACAAAAAGGAGACACGCTTCCTTATCGAATATTATTTCCTTTAGATTATAACCCATCAAAGTCTTATCCAATGGTATTGTTCCTCCATGGAAGAGGCGAAAGTGGCATTGATAATGAAAAACAATTAACGCATGGATATAAAATGTTTTTAGTTGATAGCATACGAAATAATTATCCGGCAATCATTGTTTTTCCGCAATGTTCTACAACGGATTACTGGAGTAATGTTCAAATGATTTTTGAGAACAGCAAAACCGATAAAAAAACATTTTATTTTATACCCGATGGAACTCCATCTCTTCATATGCAAATGACAATAGGATTGGTTCATAATTTATTGGGTCGTTATAATATTAATAAAGATCAAGTATATGCAATGGGTTTATCAATGGGAGGTATGGGTACATTTGAAATTGTAAGGAGAATGCCCGGCGTTTTTGCGGCAGCAGTTCCCATTTGTGGAGGTGCAGATCCTTCAACAGCAAAAGAATTAAAGCGCGTTAACTGGTGGATATTTCATGGAGGCAAGGATGATGTAGTATTACCTATTTATTCTACACAAATGGTAGACGCCCTTAAAAAACAAAAAGCTTCAGTTAAGTTTACCTTATTTCCAAACGCAAATCACAATAGCTGGGATTCTACTTTTGCTCAACCTGGATTGATGAAATGGTTATTTGAACAGAAAAAAAATTAATTATTTTAAACCACAATCCTCAACTTAGCATAGTTGAGCATTATTTTTTTCTCCCCGTTTTTTTCGAATTGAATGGTTGCAACAGGATTATGGGCCGATCCCTCAATGTTAGTAACAGTA
>JBILRH010000162.1:0-3662 GCA_044372715.1 Sediminibacterium sp.
CAAAAACGCCTGATAGTTGGAATGAATTCATTTATTTATTAACTCCATCAACAGCTATTTATAAATTCTATTTCTTAAAATATTTATTCATCTTAATTCCTGGCACCATTGCTGGAGATTGGTTGTTAAAATACAAAGACACCAATCCGTTTGAAGTTAAAACGAATAGTCATTTTAAAATACTCGGATTGATTTTTTCAATTATGATTATATCAAACTTGTTTTTTTTATTTACACGACAGTTGGCTGCAAATCTTTTACTTACCATTTTTTTATTGAGTATTGCAAAATGGCAGATAAAAAAAATAATCTTAAGCAATAAAGCATTGATTGAACAATTTTTTTATGCAGGCGCATTTGCTTTGTTACTGGGATTAACTTTCGAAGCATATGAAGGTGGAATTAAAAAAGATTTTTCTACCTATAGTTATTATTTTGTAACTGTTGGATTGTCTTTTTTTAGTTTTATTGTTTTGGCAGTTTTTCAATCATTATCATGGGCAAAGTCAGTTCATCGATTTATGGTATTGTCTGGTCAAAACCCTATGATGGCATATGTTTCAGGGTCGTTGTTCTTATTGCCAATCATGCACTTAACAGGGATTATTCATCATTGGAATGAAATGAATGATTCTTTTTTTGCAGGATTTTTAAAAGGATTGATTTTTACTTTAGTGGCCTGTGGAATTACCATTCCCTTTACTAAAAAAGGCATGGTCTGGAAATCTTGAGTTAATTCAATTCATATACCAAATTACCTCCTGCTAATAATTGTTGGTGTGTTAAATAGTTGGCGGTTATTTTTTGGTTATTCAAAAAAATGGCTTTTACAAATTGTTGTTTTCTATGTTGAATATTTCTATTTTTTGTACTGATATGTAATTGCTTTTTATTGGGTAATTGGATAGTAGCATCATCAATTAATGGAAATCCAAATACATATTGACCAGAGGCTGGGTTCATTGGATACATTCCCAAAGAACTCCATATATACCAAGCACTCATTTGACCACAATCGTCATTGCCCGTTAATCCATCAGGCCCTGTTTTATACATACTATCTGTTACTACTTTAATCCATTTGGCCGTTTTTTCAGGATGGCCTAATGCAGTGTACATATATATTATATGATGACTAGGCTCATTTCCATGTGCATATTGGCCAATTAAACCTGATACATCTGCTGAAGTATTTTCTCCATGTAATTCGGAAGATGCTGCAAATAAATCATCTAATTTTTTTACCAATTGCTCTTTGCCCCCATATAATTTAGCCAAGCCATCTACATCATGTGGTACAAAAAAACTATGCTGCCAAGCAGTGCCTTCTATATATTGTCCATCAAATCCATGCTCTGATAAAAGTGGATCGAAAGGCTCTATGAATTTTCCTTTACTGTCTTTCGCACGCATAAAGCCAGTGGATGCATCAAATAATTGCTGATAACTTGCTGCTCTTTTTATGAACAAATCATAATCAGCTGTTTTATTTAATTTTTTGGCAACCTGCGCAATACACCAATCATCAAATGCATATTCTAAAGTCATTGTAACACTCCATCCATGCTTATCCTGTGGTACATATCCATATTGGATATAGGCTGGAGTTCCTCTTTCTTTTTGGAAAGCGGATTTTTTCATTGCTTCAAAGGCTTTATTATAATCAAAGCCTTTGATATTTTTTAAAATAGCATCTGCAATAATTGGAACACTATGGTATCCAGTCATTGTATTGGCTTCCCAAGTACTTAAATCCCAAACTGGTAATAGGCCGTTATCTTCATACAATTGCAGCATGCTATTGATCATATCGGGCAAACGATTGGTTTGTGTAATGGTGAATAAAGGATTCAATGCCCTAAAGACATCCCACTGAGAAAAAACGGTGTATTTCTCTTTGCCTTTTGTAAAAGTCTTTTGGATATTGTTATGCGTTTGATACGCTCCATCGGCATCACTATTTACAACTGGTGCCATAGTAGTTCGATACAATGAAGAATAAAACTTGGTAGCAAATTGATGATCATTCGTGTTGATCTTTATTTTTTGCAATTCAGCTTCCCAGAGTGCATCTGCTTTTTTTGCAGTAATGTCGAAACGATCTCCATTTGATTGATTCAATTCGGTTAAAGATTTTTCAATGCTCACAGTGCTTATAGAAACGCGAACAGCTAATGGTACACTGGTATTAAATTTCAATGCTACTTTCACTTTTTTACCAAATGCAGTATTCCCATTTCTAATAGAGTCATCAACAAAAATAAAAGATTGAATTGCCCTATTAAATCTTGCCGCAAAATATACTTTTTGTCCCTTAGCCCATCCTGTGCTATACCTATATCCAACTAGAGTGCTGTCATTGATTATGCTTAATTCTCCTGCTGTAGATTTATCCCAGTTAATTTGAAATCCCATGTCAAATCTAATCCAACCCTCCTTACTCGGGAATGTGTATCGATGAAATCCGGTTCTCTTGTTGGTTGTTAATTCGCAATTAATATCATTATTTAATTTTACTGAATAATAACCTGGCTTTGCAGATTCGTTATCATGTGAGAATGGAATTTTGATTTTTTCTTGTCTAATAGTTGAAGTGTCATTTAGCGGGAGTAAAGAAATATCACACCAATCTCCAATTCCTGTTCCACTTAAATGCATATGACTAAATCCAGCAATGGTTTTGCTGCTATAGTGGTAACCACTGCACCAATCCCATCCTTCATCTCCATTGTCGGGGCTTAATTGAACCATACCAAAAGGGATAGTAGCTCCCGGATAAACATGGCCATGCCCACCGGTTCCTAAAAAAGGGTCTACAAAATTGGTTAATTTTTGTGAATGTGCAACAAATGCAAAAACAAAAATGCATTTTATGCTTAAAAGAAAACGCATCATTTTCATGCAAGATTATTTAATGTATGGATACATTGCTTGAAACCAACTTAACTTGTCTTTTACCCCTTCATAGAAAAAGAATACTTCTCCTTTATAGCCATTATTTCTGTTGCTTTGAATAAATTGAGACATCAATCCATCACTTTGTATAGTTGATCCAGATTTTACCAATACTCCTGGATAAAAAGCAACAGCTGTATTTTTATAATATAATTTTTGTTGCGTGAGCACATTGTTATAATCATTAATGGTATACCTATAACACTGTGGCATTACTGCATCAATCCAACTACTATCAACCCAGGTTGGCCAGTCTTGCAAGTATTCATTGATGCTAAATGGATAAGGGCTTGGCGACATTGTAAATTGAACAGTAGGTTTAATTGCTTTTACTTCATTTCTTAATCTTTTTACAAAAGCATTAAGTTTATTTGCTCTCCATCTTATCCAACCTGCATCAGCACTGTTTCCTGGAGGGGAGGCTCCTGCATTTTCTGCTCTATACAATGCAGTTGTGTAGGTGTCATAACCACCCGTTGTAGGCATAGCTGGTAATCGATCATCGCCTTGAACGCCATCAATATTATAATTAGTAACTACTTCTTTAAATAAATCGATCATGAATTGTTGCACTTCGGGGTTGATGCCGTTTAGCCAATCAAAACCGTTCTTCACCACCAATTGACCATTAACATCTCTTGCAGCCCATGAAGGTTTTGCAGCTACAATAAGTCCACCATTTGCAGAAAAAGAAGATGAAAATCCAT
>JBILRH010000163.1:0-3655 GCA_044372715.1 Sediminibacterium sp.
CAAAGCTGCTAATCGAGCTTGAACATCTGCTTGTTTTACCGAAATATTATTTTTTGTGGCATATTCAATACAACGCTGTAAATCCCATTTATTGGATACAGCTTGTGCGGTTAACTGGGTAAAAAAAAGCAAAGCGCCTATACCCAAAATAAAAAATTGCTTCATAGTACAAAAATACCCCCATTCTAATTGGTGTAAATATAAATTAGACAGACGGAAAGGAAAGCGCCTCTTTTGCCATTAAACTGTTATGAAAGGCGATTAATCGCTCAATTTAGCCTTTTTGACCCTCTGTGAAATAAAATAGAGTAGCATAAATGCTCCTAAAACAATTGTTCCGATCAGTGCGGTTTTAGGTGTTTGAATAGCAATACTTACCCCAACAAAGCAATAAGTAAGCATAAAAAGTAGGGGGAGTAATGGAAAAAGCTTCATCTTATAAATACCCGTTCCATCTAAATGCTTGGTTTGCTTGCGCAGTTTAAAGATGGTTGCACTAGAAGCAACCATACCAAAACAATCTAGAAAAATGGTAAAATTAAGAATCGCATCAAAAGTTTGTGCAAAGAAAAGAATCACCAAACAAGTAAGTGCAAAAACGGTTAGAGATACTACAAGCACCCCGTTTTTTTCATTTTGTTTAGAAAATATTTTTGGGATGGTTCCCTCATCGCTCATGGCATACATTACTCTTGGGTTGCTCATCAAAAGCGCATTCACATAAGCAAGCACACCAAAGAATAGAAAAAAGGAAAAGATGGCAGCACCTTTAGATCCAAATACTTTTTCTATTACTACAAAAGCAATTTCTTTCTCCCCTTTCATTTGTTCAAATCCTATAATTTGAAAATAGCTAAAGTTAACAAGCAAATAAAGCACTATGATAATACCAATGCCCATGAAAATTCCTTTGGGAATATTTTTAGCAGGATTTTCTACTTCACTTCCAAAATTGATGGTTTGTTGATACCCACCATAAGTAAAAGAAACAGCTATTAAACTGTAACCTAGGCTCTGTAACCAGCTCATAGACGGGGTTTCAACAATTGTAGCATTAACTATAGCAGATTGTTCAAAAGGAAAAAACAATGCTGCAATCAATACCAGAATCATCCCAATTTTAATGATCATTAATACATTCTGCGCACGAGAACTCATGCGAAGCCCTCTTAAATTAATTAAATAAAATAAAATAATGGCAGCAGCACTTAATAGTGCTTTATGAACATCAGTCCAAGGTGTTTCAGGAAACAATTTAGCAATATAGCCACTTCCGATTATAGCTACCACACTTAAACTTGCCGCATTGCTGATGAGTATAATGCAATTAATGGCGAATGCTATACTTGGATGATAAGCATAAGAAAAAACTTTGTAATAACCCCCTGTTACCGGAAAACGACTCCCGATTTCTGCATAAGTAAGTGCCCCACAAAGCGCAACAAAGCCCCCTATTATCCAAGCAGAAAAATATACAGAAGGAGCTATCGCGTGCTGCGCACTGGTTGCAGCCGATCTAAAAATACCCATTCCAATTACCAACCCCACAACAATCATGGTAAAACTGAATCGGTTTAATTTTTGATTATGTTCCATGGATTGAAAATAAGTAATTAAGTTATTCAGAGTCATGTTTATAAAATTTATACTGCTATTATTTACCAGCCCTTACATTTGTATTGTACTTGGTTTACCTGACTCAGTTAGGTGATTAAAAGGGAAGTTCGGTTTAATTCCGGCGCTATCCCCGTAGCTGTAAACCCACCGCCGCATCTAAATAAGCGGCTATTTTTTGAACAACTGCAACCACTGTCCCGATCATATCTGGATGGGAAGGAAGATCAAAAAAGTGAGAAGCCAGAAGACCTGCCAAATACAAACAATTATTCACGGCTTTCGGGTGAAAGGCATGGAATTTAAAATGCTGCTGCAGCAGTAGTTTATGTTTCTTCTCTTATGATTTCCTGGAAGCTCATTGTTAACGTAAAAACAAAACAACAATGAGCAAAACATTAACGCTCCTATTAACAATGCTTGCAAGCAATGCTTTGCTAGCACAAAAAGACAGTTCTAGTGCACGTGTACTAGACGAAGTAGTTGTTACTGCCAATAAGCAGGAACAGAAACAAAGTACTACCGGCAAAGTGATTACCGTAATAGGTAAAGACATACTCGAAAAAAGCAGTGGCCGAACATTAGGCCAAGTATTGAATGAAACCGTTGGCCTTACCATTAATGGGTCTTTAAATAATGTGGGCACCAATCAAACTGTTTTTATGCGCGGTGCCAATAGTGGAAGAACCTTGATTCTATTAGATGGCATACCCGTAAACGATCCATCTCAAATTAACAACGAGTTTGATTTAAATCTTTTTTCGATCAATGATATTGAAAAAGTTGAAGTATGTAGAGGCGCTCAAAGTACATTGTACGGAAGCGATGCTGTAGCAGGTGTGATCAACATCATCACCATCAAAAACAATGTAACCAAACCTTTGAATCTAAAAGCTACATTAAGTGCAGGAAATTTAAATACCCTTAGAACCAATTTGCAGTTATTCGGAAAAATAAATAAACTCAGTTATACAGTTAGGCATGCAAGATTGAAAACTGATGGATTTAGCGCGGCAAATGATAGTAGTGGAATTAAAAGTTTTGATAGAGATGGCTATGATGGAAGTAGCAGTAGCGCAAGTGTGCAATTTGCTGCTACAGAACGCTTAACTCTTAAAGCATTTGGTATGTACAATGCTTATCAATCAGGCATTGATGCTGGTGTATTTAGTGATGATAAATTTTTTCAATTAAAAAAAAATATGCTCAACACTGGGGGTGGATTTCAATATAAATCTCCAAAATTAACTATTACAGGTAATTATCAGTTTAGTCAAACCAATAGAGGTTTTGAAAGAGATAGTCTGGATAAATCTGTATTTAGTTTTTATCAACGCAATAATTTTTTTGCCAAAACACAGTTTGCAGAATTCTATGCCAATTTACCAATAACCAAGAATTTATCCTTGCTACAAGGTTTTGAACATCGCTATGCCAACATGAATAACCAGTTTTTTTCGGTGAGCAATTTTGGGCCATTTAGCAGCGGTTTTAAAGATACCAGTGTAACGCAATCCTCTATGTACAGTTCTCTTTTGTATAATAATAGAAAAGGCTTTGCTGCTGATCTGGGATTTAGATTGAATAAACATTCCATATATGGCAATAACCAAACTTTTACGTTTAATCCTTCTTATCAGGCAGATGAGCACACAAGAATTTTTGGAAGCTTTGCTACTGCCTTTAAAATTCCTTCATTGTTTCAATTATTTGATCCATTCAGCGGAAGAAAAGATTTGCAACCAGAAAAAAGCACCAATATAGAAGCAGGTATTGCCAATGCAAATAAAAGTTTTAGCAGTAGGTTGGTACTATTTTATAGAACCACCAAAAATGGAATTGACTATGATTATGTAAGAAATAAATATTACAATTTCATTCAACAATCAGCTTTTGGTGTAGAATATGAAACAAGCGCTTCGATTACCAAAGAGTTAAGTGTTAGGGCTAATTTTTCTTTTTTGAGTATGGCCGATTCTACGCAGAGCAGGGTTAGCTTCAAAGATACCGGATATATGTATGGATTGAGAAGACCAGGCAT
>JBILRH010000164.1:0-3654 GCA_044372715.1 Sediminibacterium sp.
GTCTTTACGATCTTTTCTGCAGATTTATCTACTAGATTGTGATCGTATGATTGTAATTTGATTCTGATTCGCTGAGACATAGTCAAAAACCAATTTTTACGTTGGGGTTGCAAAGGTAAGTAGCTGTAATGGAATAGACAAGTTTTTATTGTTTTTTTTCGGTCTTTTTTTAGGAATTGGTAAAATAATTGGATAAAAAAGACTTTGAACCTAGAAATATACCCTAAAATCCCATTTGTATAACAGATATTTTGAATATAAAACGGTGGATTTCAAAAAAACCTCTCTTTCAGTGAAAGTGAAATTACTCAAAAGTATAGTCTCTGCAAATCTTTTAGAGGCTTGGCGTGGATCTCATTATTAGTATTACAAAAAAACCTCTCTTTCACTTACTAATTATGAGTAGTATAGTTGCACCTAATCATCCTTTATGCAAAAACTCCTCTCTTTCACTGAAAGAGAGGAGTTTTACTATACTTAGTAATTCTTATCATTAATCTTCAATCTTCACCTTACCCTTGCTCTTAGCAATGATTTCTTCTGCCACGTTATTTGGTGCAGGAGAATAGTGAGAGAATTCCATGGTTGAAGTTGCACGACCAGAACTCAATGAACGCAATTGGGTTACATATCCAAACATTTCGCTCAATGGAACTTTAGCCTTGATAACCTGAAGGTTTGCACGGCTGTCCATTCCTTCTAACATTCCTCTACGACGGTTCAAGTCTCCAGTAACATCTCCCATGTATTGATCAGGTGTTAAAACTTCCACTTTCATGATTGGCTCTAACAATGTTGGCTTCGCTTTACGGCCAGCTTCGCGGAAACCGCCCTTAGCACATAATTCAAAACTCATTGCATCAGAATCTACATCATGGTAGCTTCCGTCGAATACACGAACCTTCATGTTGTTTACTGGGTAACCAGCCAAAACACCTGTAGTCATTGAAGTTTCAAAACCTTTCTGAATGGCAGGAACAAATTCTTTAGGGATAGATCCACCAAATAAATCGTTCACAAATTGGAAATGCTTTCCTTCATTTGTTTTCATCCACTCTTCATCTGCAGGTCCGATCTCAAATTGAATATCAGCAAACTTACCACGACCACCAGATTGCTTTTTCAATACTTCTCTGTGTTCGATCGTTTTACCAAATGATTCTTTATATGCAACCTGAGGAGCTCCTTGGTTTACTTCTACTTTAAACTCTCTACGCATACGATCGATAATGATCTCTAAGTGCAATTCACCCATTCCGCGAAGAATTGTTTGACCTGTATCTTCATCTGTATTAACACGTAAAGTAGGATCTTCTTCTACTAATTTTGCAATAGCCATACCCATTTTATCAACGTCTGCTTGAGTTTTAGGCTCAACAGCAATAGCGATAACTGGTTCTGGAATGAACATGTTTTCCAATGTTATTGGATGCTTTTCATCACATAATGTATCTCCAGTTTTAATTTCTTTAAAACCAACAGCTGCTGCAATATCACCTGCTTCGATAAAATCGATTGGGTTTTGCTTATTAGCAAACATTTTCATGATACGACTGATACGCTCTTTCTTTCCACTTCTTACATTCAATACATAAGAACCTGCATCTAAATGACCGGAATAACAACGGAAGAAAGCCAAACGACCAACGAATGGATCAGTCATAATTTTGAAAGCCAAAGCAGCAAAAGGTGCTTTTGCATCTGGCTTACGTGTAATGGTTTCACCAGTATCAGGATCGGTTCCTACTGTATCTTCCAAATCGATTGGAGAAGGTAGGTAACGACATACTGCATCTAAAGCAGTTTGTACGCCTTTGTTTTTGAATGAAGAACCACACATCATCGGAACTATACTCAAATCGATACAAGCTTTGCGAATTGCTTCATGAACTTCATCTTCAGAAATGGTATCTGGATTATCGAAGAATTTCTCCATCAATTTATCATCGTATTCTGCTACAGCTTCAATCAAATTCTGTCTCCAGAAATTAACGTCTTCTACCATATCTTCTGGCACAGGAATTTCATCGAAAGTCATTCCTTCAGTTTCCATATGCCAGATGATTCCTTTCATCTTGATTAAATCTACCACACCAGTAAAATCATCTTCTGCACCAATAGGCAATTGCAAAGGAACAGCCTTAGCACCCAACATTTCTTTCACTTGGTTTACTACCATTAAGAAGTCGGCACCTGCACGATCCATTTTGTTTACAAAACCAATACGTGGTACTTTATAACGGTTTGCTTGACGCCATACAGTTTCAGACTGAGGCTCTACACCATCTACCGCAGAAAATAAAGCGATCAAACCATCTAATACACGCATAGAACGTTCTACCTCAACAGTAAAATCTACGTGACCCGGAGTATCAATGATATTAAAATAATAAGATTTGGTGTTTGCATCAGCAGTTCCTTTAATGGTAGGAAATTTCCACTGACAGCTTACTGCTGCTGAAGTAATGGTAATACCTCTTTCTTTTTCTTGCTCCATCCAGTCGGTTGTAGCAGCACCATCATGTACTTCACCAATCTTATGAATCATACCTGTATAACGTAGGATACGCTCAGTGGTGGTGGTTTTACCAGCATCAATATGTGCGGCAATACCAAAGTTTCTTTGAAATTTCAAATCAGCCATAAAGAGTTCTTATTTTTTAGAGGCGGCAAAGGTACACATTATCTACTTTCTACAAAGAGTTGTTGAAGATTTAATTCGGATGGGGAAAACTCTTGTTCAAAAAAAAGGTCCCGATTACTCGGGACCCTGTATAAACTGTTAGTTTGGATATACTAAGTTGATTAAACTTTAAAGTGAGAGAAGGCTTTATTAGCCTCTGCCATACGATGGGTATCTTCTTTCTTTTTGAAAGCAGCACCTTCACCTTTTGCAGCTGCCATGATCTCATTGGCTAATTTATCGGCCATTGTTCTACCATTTCTTTCGCGGCTGTAGCGGATTAACCACTTCATGCTCAAAGAAATTTTACGATCTGCGCGAACTTCGGCAGGGATTTGGAAAGTAGCTCCACCAATTCTACGACTTCTAACTTCTACAGCTGGAGTTACATTGGCTATTGCCTTTTTCCAAAGCTCGTATCCATCTTCACCAGTTGTTTTAGATACTTTATCTACTGCATCATAAAAAATATTGATGGCAGTACTTTTTTTACCATCCCACATCAAATTGTTGATGAAACGAGTAACCAATTTATCGTTAAAACGACCATCTGGAGCTAAGGGTAATTTTTTGGCTTGTGCTTTACGCATTGTTTAATTTTTAAGTTAAGCTGACATTCTTCAAGTATTAAAACTTTACTCAGCTTAGATTATGAATAAATTATTTCTTTGCTTTTTCTTTCTTGGTACCATATTTAGAACGGCTCTGCTTACGGTCTTTAACACCTGCAGTATCCAAGCTTCCACGAACAATATGGTAACGTACTCCTGGTAAATCCTTAACACGACCACCACGTATCAATACGATAGAGTGCTCTTGTAGGTTATGCCCTTCTCCAGGAATATACGCGATAACCTCAATCTTATTGGTTAAACGCACTTTAGCCACTTTACGTAGGGCTGAGTTTGGTTTTTTTGGAGTGGTAGTGTACACACGGGTACAAACACCACGACGCTGAGGACATGCATCCA
>JBILRH010000165.1:0-3648 GCA_044372715.1 Sediminibacterium sp.
AATAAGCATTGATTAATGGACTGGGTAACTTGTAGTCCAGAACTATCTGAAATGCCAGCAGCCAAACAAACAATTTCTTTATCAAAAAGAAACCAAGCCCTCTTGGCCGAGAGTGCATCTTTAAGATAATCATTCCCAAAACAGCCATATAATCCATCACTAACCCCGTATACAAAAGATGTATTGCCTCTTGCTCCTTTACCCCAATCAAATAATGGTGGATCACTTGAAGATTGAGCTGCCAATAAACCAGGTAATTGCTTCCAATTAAAGAATGGGAAAATGTCTTTGTATTCATCTCCTTTTCTAACCAAATAATAAGTACCATTACCTTGATAAAACCCTTGTATATTTTCACCGTTACCTGATTCACCACTTAGTATTCTATTAGAAGCAGCTTTAAGTGAAAATAAATATTCTTTTCTTTGATGAACCATAAAGTCGGAATATGGATAATACTTATTCCCTATTAAATTGTTTTCCCTAAATCCGTATTTTAATTGACTTGCAAAAGCAGTAAACTCATTCTTACGATCACTATTAATTTCGCTCATTAATTGGGCAGCAAAAATCAAACTATTATAATCTATATTATTACGTGCAATCTCTCTACCCATAGCAGTGTATTCTAAATATAAATTTCGAGTCATCCATAGTTGCCCTTTTAAAATATAGTCTGAAAGAATTGATATTTTAAATTTACTCCAAGCCCAGGAAGTATTGAAAGATAAAAATGCCAAATGGGATGCTGTTAAACTAAAAGTTCTTCCGTACCCAAATGAATAAAATTGAGCTCCATGTTGATGAAATGAATAATCAGGCTGAATACCTTCATCGGTTGTGATTTTTATTTCCTCCGAAGCAGTTAAAAACGCCCTAGTTAATCCATCAATATTTTTTTGCAGCACCGAAATGTAAATATGCGTATAGGCCAACCATAATAAATTTTGCCCTGTTGCTTTTCCATGATAATCATAATAATCTTTTTTAATTCCAACATTCATGGAAAGCAAACAATTAGCCAAGGTTTCTTTTGGAATTTTATCATCCATTAAAATAAGCACTTTACCCATTGCCAACGGAACTCCGATAAAAGTCCACCAATCATTAGTAGCTTTTATTTTCATGGAATTCCAAACCTCTATCGCAGCAATTATCTTATGCTCTATCTTGGAATCTTGATAATAAATTGTTTTAGGTGAATTATAAGCACAAGCCACTTCATACAATCTTTTCCAATGTTCAGCCGGTTCCCATGAAGAAGTGATCTTGCCACTGTAATCAATATCATCCCATTTCCCCTGTTCAGATAAATGAGATAATATGTATTCAAATTTTTTTTCACTAAAGTCTTCATCTCTGTATTTTTTTTGAAGCGCTAGTTGCTTCAGCTTCTGCCTTACATTTTCAATATCATTTCCAGATTGCGAAAAAGAATTTTTACAAACAATAAATAGAAGAATAAGGATGAATATTTTTAATTTATACATTGTTATTAATTGCTCATATTTATAGTTGAAAGTAATTTTTCGTCTGCAGCATTACTAGCAATCACAATTTGATATTCTCCTGGGTAGATTTTCCAAGAATTATTTTTTAGATCCCATTTTTGCAGCTCATTGGTATTAATTTTAAAATCAACAGTTCTACTACCATTACTTGAAACTGTTACTCTTTTGAAAGCTTTTAATTCTTTGATTGGCATTCTTTCTTCAGGCGGATACTTAATATAAACTTGAACTACTTCATCTCCATTTAGCTTACCCGTATTAATTACATCTATAGAAAAACACATATTCCCTTCAGATAGAATAGGCTTAGTATTCCATTTATATTGAAAAGAGGTATAACTAAGCCCAAATCCAAACGGATATTTTGGCGCCCCTTTAAAATAACGATATGTTCTTCCTGCCATTGAATAATTGTCGTAAGAAGGTAAGTCTGATAAAGCATTATAAAAGGTAACAGGCAGCCTACCTGAAGGTGATACCTTGCCTAACAAAATATCAGCAGCAGCATTACCACCCTGTTCCCCAGGATACCAAGCCAATAAAATAGCATCGGCATATGGCTCAATTGCAGCAATATTAATATTGCTACCTGCTGTAACAATAACCACAATAGGTTTGCCATTTTGTTTTAATTGCTGCAATAATTTAATTTGAGCATAAGGTAATTCTAAAGAAACTTTATCGCCACCGCCATCAGACAAAAATGCATCATGTTCTTCCCCTTCGAGTACAGGAGACAAACCAAGTACTGCAATACTTATATCACATAAACTTGCAGCCCAAATGCCTGAAAACCGGCTTGTGTCCATATTGTCACAACCTTGTTCATATTGAACCAATGTTCCTGCTCCAACTGCGTTAGTTATCCCTTCAACAAAACTTACCATATTACCAGCTATACCATGATAATTTCCCAAGAGTGGAGCTATTGTTCCTGCATTTGGGCCTATTACCATCATGGATTTATACTTATCCATTTTTAATGGAAGTATTCCTGCATTATTTTTCAATAAAACCATACTTTGTTGAGCAACTATTCTGGATAAATTTTGGTGTTCCTTAGAATTTACAGAATTGTTACCCAGCTTGTTATATGGACTAATTGATGGTTCATCGAAAAACCCCAATTTAAAAAGTGTTGAAAGACTTGGTTTTAATGCAGCATCAATATCAGTTTCCGAAATCAGGCCTTGTTGAATTGCTTTCATTAAATTGTTCTGTAATAATTCTGAGCAATCCATATTTATTCCAGATTTAATAGCTGCTGCTGCTACTTCTACTGCATTATTGAGCACTTTATGACCTTTAAAAATATCATCTAAAGCCCAACAATCAGTTACAAAATGCCCTTTAAACCCCCATTCGTCTCTTACAATACTCTTTAGCATTGATTCATTTGTGCAGCAAGGCGTGCCATTAATTCTATTATAAGCACACATAATAGCTTCTACTTTTGCATCTACTAATTTTTTGAATGCGTATAGATAAGTTTCTCTTAGATCTTTTTCATCAATAACGGCATTAAAAGTATGGCGTTGATTCTCTGGTCCACTATGAACTGCAAAATGTTTTGCAGTAGCAGCAGTTTTAAGCATTTTTTTATCAGAACCTTGCATTCCTTTTACAAATGCTGCCCCCATTGTACCTGTTAAAAATGGATCTTCCCCGTAAGTTTCTTGTCCACGACCCCAACGTGGATCTCTGAATATATTAATATTGGGAGACCAAAAAGTCAATCCCATATATTGAATATGGCTATTTTGTTGAACTGCTAAATTATATTTTGCTCTCGCTTCTGTAGATATTACATCTGCTACAGCCCCAATTAAACTATCATTAAATGTTGCAGCCATAGCAATAGCTTGAGGAAAAACAGTTGCTTTACCTGCTCTAGCAACTCCATGCAAAGCCTCATTCCACCAATTGTAGGCTGGGATTCGCAATCGTGGAATGGCTTTTCCTTTATAGCCTAGTAAAGAAATTTTTTCTTCAGTATTTAACTGAGCAAGCAGATTATTTAATCTTTGATCAATACTTTTACTTGCATCTTTAAATGGCCAATTAGAAGATTGAGCAGATACTTGAACAACAAAAAGAAAAGAAATATACAGTAGTTGCTTACGAAAATGATACATCT
>JBILRH010000166.1:0-3587 GCA_044372715.1 Sediminibacterium sp.
GGGTTTACTTATGTAGAATATTATTTGAGTAGGGGAATGAATATTGATGATTTTGCTCCTAATTTATCTTTCTTCTTTAGTAATGGAATGGATCCTGAATATTGTGTTATTGGCAGAGTTGCTAGAAGAATTTGGGCGAAGGCAATGAAATACAAGTACAAAGCCAATGAACGTTCCCAAAAATTAAAATACCATATTCAAACAAGCGGAAGAAGTTTACATGCACAGGAAATAGATTTCAACGATATCAGAACTACACTTCAGGCTTTGTATGCTATATATGATAACTGTAATAGTTTACATACCAATGCTTATGACGAAGCAATTACAACACCTACAGAAGAAAGTGTTAGAAGGGCGATGGCCATACAGTTAATTATTAATAGGGAGTTAGGTACGGCAAATACGGAGAATTTTATTCAGGGTAGTTTTGCAGTGGAAGAATTAACTGATTTGGTAGAAGAGGCGGTATTAATTGAGTTCGAAAGAATTACAGAACGAGGAGGTGTATTAGGTGCAATGGAGCGAATGTACCAGCGTAATAAAATTCAAGAAGAAAGTTTGCACTATGAAACTTTAAAACATACGGGCGAATTGCCTTTAATAGGAGTAAATACCTTCTTAAATAAAAAAGGAAGCCCTACTGTATTGCCAGGAGAGGTTATAAGAAGTACTACAGAAGAAAAGGAGCAACAGATTCAAAACCTCAAAGCATTTCAACTAGTTAATATAGATAAAAGTGCATTGGCTTTAGAAAAATTAAAACAAGCTGCCATCAATAACGACAATCTTTTTAATGAGTTAATGGAAACTGTAAAATATTGTTCTTTGGGAGAAATCACAAGGGCCTTATATTCGGTTGGCGGTCAATATCGAAGAAATATGTAACTTGTATTTATGAAACAACAGTTAACTATCCTTTTTATCGGATTTATGACTTTCGGCAATACATTAAATGCCCAGTTTAGAAAAATTGATACCACAATGAAAATTGGTAAAGCGGGGTATAAAGTGATTTGTAGCAACAAGAGCGAAACTAAAAACAATGTTTCAATTGCTCCAATTGGATTTCAGAATACTGCTCGTGATGTAATGTTTGAAGTGAAAGGTAGAATATTAAAGGCAGAAGTTGATGACTTAAACAATGATGTATTTCCTGATTTGGTTCTATACATCTATGAGCCTGGCGATAAAGGCAAAGGAAGTGTAGTAGGCATATCTTCAATTAACAATGAAACTTTTGCCCCTATTGGTTTCCCTGATATAGTAAACGATCCAAAACTAAGGATTGGTTACGCAGGTTTTGATTCATTCTTGCTGATGGAAGGCACGTTAATGCGTCGCTTTCCTGTATATTCTTCAGATTCTTCTGATGTTAAGCCTACGGGTATGATGAGGCAGATTCAATACAAAGTACAGAGAGATGAAAAGGAAGGGCTTAAATTCAAGCCAGTTAGAAGCTATGAATATGCCAAACAATAATTGGTATTAATTTAATCTTGAGAGATCTTTTTGTTTATATCTAAATACTATCTTTAGACTGTATAATACAAAAGCTATGTTCAAGATTTTCTTCTTACCAGTTTGTTTGCTGTGTTCAATGGTATTGACTGCTCAAACGATTCAATCTGTAGAAAAAGATAAAGTTACATTACCAAACGGTTGGGGACTTACCCCTGTAGGAAGAAATTTCCCTTTAGGTGATTTGCCTTTGAATTTAGTGGTTAGCCAATCGGCTAAGTTGATGGCTGTAACCAATAATGGCCAAAGTATTCAAAGTATTCAATTAATTGATCCCAAATCAGAATCTGTTTTGGATACTAAAATAGTTGGAAAAAGTTGGTATGGATTGGCTTTTAGTGCAGATGCAAAAAAATTATATGCTTCGGGTGGGCATGATAATTTTATTTTGGAATATAGAATTGAAAAAAATAAACTATCCGATCCGGACACAATAGTTTTAGGAAAAAAATGGCCCAACAAAATAGGTCCTGCAGGTATAGCTATAGATGATGATCAACAGTTGATGTATGTTGTTACTAAAGAAAACAATAAACTCTATATTGTTGATTTAAAAACCAAAAAAATCGAATTAGAGTTTTCTCTTGGAGGAGAAGCTTATGCATGTCAATTATCACCTGATAAAAAACAGCTTTATATCAGTTGCTGGGGATGTGATAAATTGTATTTTTTTGATACCCAAAAAAGAAATGTTACTGCAGAAATTTCAGTTGGCGATAATCCAAATGAAATATTGCTTACTAAAAATGGCAAGAGCATTTATGTAGCCAATTCCAATGACAATACTGTTTCGGTTATAGATGTTGCATCTCGAAAAGTGGTTGAAGTACTTAATGCAGCTCTTTATCCCGATGCCCCAAATGGCTCTACTACCAATGGGCTTGCGCTTAGTAGCAATGAAAAAACACTGTATATAGCCAATGCCGACAATAACTGTTTAGCAGTATTTGATGTAAGCTTGCCAGTTCAAAGTAAAAGCAAAGGATTTGTTCCTGTAGGTTGGTATCCAACCAATGTAAAAGTAGTTGGCAAGAAAATATTTGTTACCAATGGTAAAGGATTCTCGTCAATGGCTAATCCATATGGCCCAAATCCATTTGCCAATAAACAGATTGTAGTTTATCAAGAAGGTGATCCAAACAAACCCAAAGATGTTCAGTACATCGGAGGTTTATTTAAAGGAACCATGAGTGTAATTGATGAGCCTAACGAAGCCACATTAAGTATTTACTCTCAAGTTGTATATAGGAATACCCCTTACAATAAGGTTAAAGAGTTGTTGGTTCAAGGGGAAGAGGGCAATCCTATTCCCAGAAAAGTTGGCGCACCTAGTCCAATTAAGTATGTGTTTTATGTGATTAAAGAGAATAGAACCTATGACCAAGTTTTAGGTGATATGAAAGAGGGAAATGGCGATCCTCGATTAACATTATTTGGAGAAAATATTACTCCAAATCAACATGCACTGGCCAGAGAATTTGTATTATTAGATAATTTCTATGTAGATGGAGAAGTGAGTGCTGATGGACATAATTGGAGTACTGGAGCGTATGCTACTGATTTTTTAGAGAAAAATTGGGTAAATAGTTATGGAGGTAGAGGAGGCGGCTATGATGCAGAAGGGAATAGGGCAGTTGCCAATAATAAAGGAGGCTTTATTTGGGATCATTGCGCAAAAGCTGGAGTTAGTTACAGAACTTATGGAGAATTTGCAGATAATTATAAACCCAATATTCCTATTTTAAAAAATCATTTTTGTCCATATTTTACTGGGTACAATAATGCAGTTCAAGATACAGTAAGGTTTAATCAATGGCGCAGAGAATTCGATTCTTTATTGCATAATAATGCAGTGCCAAGGTTTAATTCTGTTAGATTCAGTAATGATCATACAGAGGGTTTACGATTAGGACGTCCAAGCCCTTATGCTCATGTAGCCGACAATGATTTAGCTGTTGGATTGTTTGTAGAATACTTAAGCAAAAGTTCAATTTGGAATGAAACAGCTATTTTTATTTTAGAAGATGATGCACAAAATGGGGCTGATCATGTAGATGCACATAGAA
>JBILRH010000167.1:0-3559 GCA_044372715.1 Sediminibacterium sp.
TGAAATATTGGTACTGAATATTTTTACTGCAATTGCTAAAAGAATAACCCCGAAAAATTTACGAACAGCTAAAAGACCAGCATCACCCAATCCGCGTTTAATGATGGATAATGATTTGAGTGCAATGTATACAATGATTAAATTGATGATGATGCCTGCTAAGATATACCGCTGGTCGAAGTTGGCCTTTAAAGACATGATGGTTGTTAATGTGCCACTACCAGCAATGATAGGGAAAGCAATAGGAACAACTGTTCCAGATTTCGCATTGGCATCTCCTTTAAATATCTCATGGCCCAAAACCATTTCTAAGCCCAATAAAAAAATAACTACAGATCCTCCTACAGCAAATGAACGTACATCTAAACCTAATATGCTTAAGAATGGTTTGCCGGCAAACAAAAATAAAATCATTAATCCACCTGAAACCAGTGTTGCTTGGGTAGATCTAATGCCACCCATTTTTTCTTTTAATGAAATTAATAGGGGAATAGATCCAACAACATCTATTACTGCAAACAGGGTAAATGTAACTGTTAGTAGTTGATCTAATTGAATATTCATTGTTTGGCTTTTATTAAAGGTACAATCTTCTTCGAAATGATTATTTACTGGGTCGATGCCATTCTTTTCCTTGCCTTGAATAGTTGTACAATAACGAATGTGATGTATTTTCTTCTTGTACTTCTATTTTTACTACGCAGCCGTAATGTAGTGTAAACGCATCAAAGGATTCTTTTAAAGGGGTATTGGTTATATGAGACAAAATACTTCTGAGTACACCACCATGTGCAACAATTACTGCATTTTCTCCTTTGCTTTTAATGTATTCAAAAGTATCCACTACTCTTTGATGAAGCAATACATAACTCTCTCCATTGGGAACCACTACATTTACAAAATCATCCATCCATGGTTGAATTTCATCCTTGGGTATCTCATCCCATTTTTGCATTTCCCAATCTCCGCAATTCAATTCCATTAAAGTATCATGGCATTCAACCATTGAAGATTCGAACAGTGCATCTGCTAATTTTTTGCAGCGCTGTAAAGGGCTACTGTATACTTTTATATTATTGGTAGGCAAGTGCGGCTGAATCATACTTACTTCTTCTAAAAAACTATCAGTGATATCCAAATCGGTTTGCCCGTAGCAAATTCCTTTTTCAATTAAAGGCGTAGTGTGTCTGATTAAATAAATCTCCATAGTAGTAAACATCCAATATAAAAGGCAATTTCGGTTAATTGTTGAGTTGTGCCTAAGCAATCCCCTGTATAACCGCCAATCCATTTGTTAAAAAATCTTCCTGCAAAATAACGGATAATACAAGCAGGTAATATGATTATTACAATAAATAAAGGAAAAAGGTATAAAGTAGAATAGGTAAAATGGATTGAATAGCCAGAGGGATTCAACCAATTGGGTGCTATGCCAATATACAATAATAGTAATGGAATAATTGTTCCTATAAGCAGTACAATCATTTCTTTAAAATTCAATTTGCGATCTGCTAAGGGCTTTGACTTGCTCAGATCTATATCTTGTACATACGAGTAGGTTTGCATGATGCTAACAGCAAAAAAACGGCTACTGCTATGCGCAGCAATTAAGATCAATCCTACAAATGGGAAATGGAATGCAGCACATAATTCATTTAACAATAAATATTTGACGGATAATGATGCAATTAACCCAATCACTCCATATGTACCCAATCTACTGTCTTTCATGATAGTCAGGATCTTCTCCTTGGTCCAACCACCTCCAAATGCATCGCAGCAATCAGCCAGCCCATCTTCATGAAAAGCACCTGTTAAAATAATAGTAGCCAACATAGAGAAGGCAATGCTTAACGCAGAAGAAAAATACAGATTTACTATTACCAAAACCAATGCACCAATTAAGCCAACTAAAAAACCAACCCAACTAAAATATCGAGCAGCACTTTGTAAATGAGTAGTTGAATAGGGTAAATTTTTGCCAACAGGAATTCTTGTTAAAAACATAAGCGCTGTTCTAAACAGAATCAATTGGTATTTAAGTGTTGCCATTAAATTCAAAATCAAAATTGGTTTAAGTTATTCTTTCAATTCAAATTAGTATTATTTATCTGATTGTGAACTTACTGCCGCTTCCTCAAAACTAGCCATTTCATGTAGAAAAGCAACAGATGAACGAATGATTGGTATTGCAATTGCCGAACCAGTTCCTTCTCCTAAGCGCATTCCTAAATTCAACAAGGGATTTACACCAAGATAATGCAACATTTTTTGATGCCCCTGCTCTCCGCTGGTATGTGCAAAAATGCAATTTTCTAGTATGGCAGGTTCTATTTGATGCGCAAGCAGCAGTGCCGCAGTTGCAATAAATCCATCAACTACAATAATCATTTGATTATAATAAGCTGCTAAATAAGCCCCAGTCATCATGGCAATCTCAAATCCCCCTACTTTAGAAAGTAATTGATAGGGCTCTAAACCATATTCATTCAATTGGTGTTTAGAATAAACGGTGTTAAGGGTTTTTATTTTTATTGCTAGTTGCTCATCATTTACTCCAGTTCCTCGGCCTGTACACTCCTCAATAGGCAACCGAGTAATTGCACTCATAATTAAAGCTGCCGCAGCACTATTACCAATACCCATTTCTCCAAAGCCAATACAGTTTGTTCCTTTTATCGCAATTTCATCAACAATTTTTTTTCCAGCTTCAATCGCTTGAATAACTTGATGATCATTCATTGCATTGGTTTCCATATAATTTTCGGTACCCATGCTTTGCTTCGCTTGAATAAATCCAGCGCTATCAAACGTAGAATCAATCACAGCATCAAAATCAGCATTTACGCCAGCATCTACAACATACAATTCAATTGCATTCAATCGGGTAAATACATTGATAGCGGCCCCGCCTCTCAAAAAATTCATCACCATTTGCGCTGTAACCGATTGTGGGTAAGGATTTACTAAGCCAGTTGCTGCAATACCATGATCCCCTGCAAATACAATAATTGCAGGGGATTGAATGGTGGGTTTTTCGGTATCTTGAATCAAACCAATTTGCATAGCGATTGTTTCTAATTGCCCCAATGCTCCAACTGGTTTTGTTTTTTGATCGATCTTTTTTTGTAATCTATTTTTGAGAGTGTCCATTATTATAAGTTAATGCTTATTCCCGAATTGATCATGAAGGGGATGCTATTGAATCCTCTTAAATCAAAAAATGTTTTATTGGTTAGATTTTGCGTATCAATAAACAGTTTAATTTTCGAATTAAATCTAAATTCCCCATAAACATTTAATAAAAAGTATTCTGCTAAAGCAATATCTGCTCTTCTAAAACCTCCAATATCATTTCTGCTGCTCACATATTTTCCGCTCAAACTCAGTGATAATTTTTGGTGATCATAATTTAATGAAATGTTGGCATTAATGCCTGGTCTTCTCAATCCATACATATATCCGGTATCTTTGAAGCTAACCCTGCTCTGCGTAGAATCGGCCATACTCAAAAAAGAAAAATTAGCCCTAACACTTAACTCTTTGGTAATCGAAGCGC
>JBILRH010000168.1:0-3525 GCA_044372715.1 Sediminibacterium sp.
TTGCAGTTACAAGATTATATTGCGCCGATACAAACAAACGGTAATTTATTAGCAACAATAGACTGCCTAATCTGTTTTGCAAACAATGCCAAGAAATTCAACTATAGAAAACCTTTATTACATGATGGCTTAAACTTATCAATTAAAGATGGACGTCATCCAGTAATTGAACAAAACTTGCAGGCTGATGAATTATATGTGTCCAATGATATAGCATTAGACCCCGAAAGCCAACAACTAATAATTCTTACAGGCCCCAATATGAGCGGGAAAAGTGCGGTGCTCAGACAAACAGCACTGATTACTTTAATGGCCCATATGGGAAGCTTTGTTCCGGCTTCTTCAGCAAATATCCCTTTAACAGATAAAATTTTTACTCGCGTTGGAGCTTCCGACAATTTAAGTGGAGGCGAGTCTACATTCATGGTTGAAATGAATGAAACAGCAAGTATTATCAATAATATGTCTGCTAGAAGTTTAATTCTATTAGACGAGATAGGAAGAGGAACAGCTACTTATGATGGAATTTCAATTGCATGGAGCATGATTGAATTTATTCATAATAGCCCTTATGCACCAAAAACACTTTTTGCAACCCATTACCACGAACTGAATGAATTAGAAGATAGATTGCCTAGAGTTAAAAATTTTCACATCACTCACAAAGAAGTAGGCAACAAAATTATCTTTTTACGCAAAATGGCTGCTGGAGGAAGCACTCATAGTTTTGGTATTCAAGTTGCAAGAATGGCAGGTATGCCAAATAGTTTGATTGATAGAGCGAATACTATTTTAAAACAGCTAGAAAAACAGCATGTAAAAGAGGAAGGAAAAGATTCGATAACGGAGCTAGTTAAACAATCAAATACACCTCAAGTTCAATTATCTATATTCGACGCCCATTCAGCAACATTTAATGATATCAGAACAATGCTTACATCTATTGACATCAATCAATTAACACCTGTTGAAGCTTTGATGAAATTAAATGAAGTAAAAAGTTTATTAAAATAACAATACTATTTTTATTGATTTTTAACAGTTTGCATACTCGCTTAAATATTGAAACTTATCGGTAAGCTTTCCGTTATCTAAAATGGTTGCATTTGTAATTATTGGCGACCCCCCTAGTAGAATATCGTTTAAAATATATTTAATGAGTTGTTCACCAAAATACCTGCTTGCATCCCTAGGCAATTCATTGGGCAAATTACCTACAGCCATAATATCTACACCATTTTTATCAAATGGATCAATCTTTTCACCAGTAGCTTTATCGATACCATAAATTGGATTTTCGATTGTACTATCTCCCAAATTACAAGGAACGCTTCCATTTTTATCATCAGTGATATCTGCGATGGTTTGGATCTTAAATTGTGGGCTCTTGAATTCCTCCATGGTAAATAATCGCGGCATTTCATTTGCCCAATAAATACCATTCATTAAAACATCAGTGTGGGCAATGTATCTATTGAACAAGCATTCATACTCTTCTGGATGTAAATGAAAATGGTTTCTTTCATATTTCCCTGTTAAATTATGCGCATATAAATTAGCTCCTTTCAATTGAACATATACAGGATAATCAAATGTTGAATTGATAAATTCATCTGGTTCAACTTCCTGGGCATCCATTAAATTCATGATTTCAACAATACCGTGCGCAACCCTCCCACTTCCTGTTACTGCTATTTTTATGGGAGGTAATTTCAATCCAAAATAAGTATGAATCAATTCACGATAATCTTTAATCTTAAAAACTCTTTCTAAATTAAATGCCCCTGTTCTTTTACCATATGCCATTATGCCATTATGAGCCCCAACAATACCAGCAAAAAAACCAAACCCGATAATTCTTTGACCATCATTATGTTCAAGACATTCATAATCAATTAACGTGATATTTTTCTTTACCATTGCATGCATCAATGGCTGGTTAATTGCTTGCATTTTTTTAGTGTGAGAAAAAAACAAATATTTTTTATTGGCAATCAGTTGATCAATTGGCACTTCTTTTATCCCAAGTAATAGATTGCATTCGCTTAAATCATCTGAAACTTTCAATCCAGCTTGAAGGTATTCTGCATCAGTATAACATCTATTTATTGATGGTTGAACAATTATGGATATATCTTTAAAGTTTTTAATCAGCCATTTACATTGGGCAGGAGTTAATGCAACCCGATTATCAGCAGGAATTTTACCCTCTTTAATCAATCCTATTACAAGCATCTTAATAATTTGACGCAAATTAATCAATACTTGATAATTTCTGAGATTGCATCAGCAAAAAACAATGAATTTAGTTTTAAAAATCAAATTTGATTAATGAATGATTATTTTTACAATCATGAATCATTTTGAGCTATATAAAATTCCATTAAGTTTTTTACCTGATTTAACCTCAGTAAAAAAACAATTCTATGCATTAAGCCGAGCATATCATCCAGACTTTTTTGGAGCTGCATCAGCGTTTGAAAAAGAAGAAGCATTGGCTATTTCGGCACAAATAAATACTGCCTTTAGAATTTTTCAAGATAAGGATGCAACTATCAAGTATATTCTTCAATTAAAAGGCTTGCTAGAAGAAGAGGAAAAATACAACCTTCCTTCTCATTTTTTAATGGAAGTAATGGAACTGAATGAACATGTAATGGAACTAGATCATTCAGATGAAGCTGCTAAAAAACTAGTGGAAACAGCATTAATTCAATTTCAACATACCATTTATGAGCCTGTTGAGTCAATTATTTCAAATTATCAAGAAAGTACTAGTTCCGAAAAAGAACTGCTGCAAATAAAAGATTATTACTTTAAAAAGAAATACCTGGATAGAATAGGGAAACAGTTATTGAGTAATAAGTGATTGGGAGTTGGATTATTGGGTAAAATGAATGACCCTATAATTATTTGGCTATTTTGGATTGTTGAACTAATATTGCAGCCCAACTGGCCCAGATGGCGGAATTGGTAGACGCGCTAGACTCAAAATCTGGTTATCGCAAGGTAGTGCAGGTTCGATTCCTGTTCTGGGCACAAAGACCCTGGTACGTAGTACCGGGGTTTTCTATTTGAGGGCGTCAAAAGCTTGCTTTTGAAAGCACGAAAATGGGAAACCCCGAGCAACGCCGAAGGCGGTGCAGGGGCTTTGGGTACGCCCTCCTCTTAGGAAGTCGGCGCAACGAAGTGTAGCCGACAATCCTGAACTGGGCACAAAATCAGATAAAGTAAGATCCGATTAGATCCGCAAGACTTAAATTATAATGATTTTAAAAAAGCAAGGCTTTGGGGTACTTGCGTTGTTACATACGGACTCTCGTCTTCGATATAATAATGTTTTATTTTTGTTTTACGTACTGCTTTCATTACCGCTTTCATATCTATTTGACCAGTGCCAATAATTACATCATTCACTACAGGTGTATTCCCAGAGAAATCGCCAATTACTCCTTTTCGCAAATCTTTCAGATGCATTAACTGAAATCTTTTTTTATACTTATTTAATAATGCAACAGGATCTGC
>JBILRH010000170.1:0-3492 GCA_044372715.1 Sediminibacterium sp.
TTAGCAACTATTGCATCGTTTTTAATATTGGAAAATACCATGTAGCAAAAGACAGTTATACAACTATTAACAATCATCTTGTTCCAATAGAATTTTATGTGTTGATGGAAGATACCATGCATGCAAAAAAATTAATTGAAACTAAGATTCGCGATACCAAGATTTTAGAAAAATATTTTGGAGAGTATCCTTGGTACAAAGAAAAAATTGGCATTGCAGAAGTGCCAAATTCTGGAATGGAACACCAAACCATGATCACCTTCAACAATCAATTTAAATATGTAAATATTGGTGGGCAAGACTATTCAGACAATTTGTTTCATGAATATGCACATGAATGGTGGGCCAATAAAGTAACCAATAAAGATTGGGCTCATATGTGGATTCAGGAAGGAATTGGCACTTATGCCGAAGCATTGGCTCATTACGAATTGGGCGGGCAAGAAGCCTACAACGAAATCATTGCCAAACTCAAAAGAAGCATCAAGTATAAAAAACCAATGGTGGGTGGTGAAGAATTATCCGAAGATGAAACCTATGCTGGCAATGATATTTATACCAAGGGGTCTTTTTTTATGCACAGCTTACGTTATATAATGGGAGACGATCTTTTTTTTCCGACATTAAAAAAACTAGCCACAGATCCAGCATATACTTATGATAATTTTGTAACCTCAACGGATGTAGAACAATTATTCAGCAATGCAGCAGGTTATTCACTCAAACCCTTTTTCGATTTTTATTTGCGCACAACCAATGTGCTGGATTTTTCAGTAAAAGAATTGGGCTATCAACAATACCAAATAAAGCTTAACAACTATTTTATGGATTTGCCGGTAGAATTAATCATAAACGGAAAAACAGAAAAAATAATCATGGGGAAAGAGGGAATTAAAATAAAATCTACACTACCTCCAACAGTTGATCCGATGGGGTATTATTTAAAGAGAGTGAATATTCAGTAATTTTTTTATAAATTAAATTGTCACTTATCTAGCTTCAAGAGATAATGCTAGGAGGTTTTGTTTATTAAGCTACCATACAATAATCTAAAATCCTGCTTTAAAAGAGATGGATAAATTTCTACCGGCTCCATTTATTCCGCTTCCATGTGTTCTATAATCAGTATTAAACAAATTACAAAAAGCCAATTGAACAGCGTTTTTCTTAAATGAAAAGCCTGCATAAGCATTCACAATATTCCAACCGGGTGTGCCGCCTATAGGTATACGGTTATCGGATTTATCTCCTTGTGCCAATCTTGTTTGGGATGCTGCAGACAAATATTCAATTCTAAATTGATAAGCATTTTTTTGATAAGAAAGCAGCATTCTACCATTAATTGGAGGAATCCTACGCATGGGCTCGTTGATGGTTGTATTTTGGCCATATGCATAGGCCAGATTTGTAAAAAAATTGAATTGTTTGGAAATCTTCCAATCGATATCGTATTCAAACCCATGTAAAAATGATTCTTGATTGTTCTCTTTTATAAACACATTAAAGCCATTGATTTGTTGACCCGGTAATTGTTTTCTGTTAATTAGGTCTTGCAAATGCATATAAAAATAGGCAATTGAAGATTTTACTTTTTTAGTTTGTATGCGAATGCCTATTTCGGTATTGTATGATTTTTCTGGTCTTAAATTATATGCCGGAATTTCATACCTAAAATCAACTAAACCCAAGGTGCCCATATCATCAACATTTGGAACACGATAACCAGTACTAAAAGATCCATAAACGCTATACTGCTTGGTTAACTTATACAACAAAGAAAAATTTCCAACCAAGGATGATGGTTTTATTGTTACTTCTCCTAATTGAAAATTTGATCCGGCGGTATCTTTAATATTGATGGCGATTGCATTGTATCTCAATCCGGTTTCAATAACAAATCGATTAAAGTTTAAATGATGTAAAGTATATAAAGAAAAGTTTTTGCTTGTAGCATTATCCGGATACAATCCACGCTGAATAATATTGGTATTGGATGGAGTGGTTTGTGTTCTTGCACTGTTTACTTTATCAAAATAATATTCTACTCCAGAGTTTGCCGTCCAATTTTTGTTAAACTCAGATGATATATCTACAGTTAATCCCAAATTGGTTACTTTGTCTTTTTCAAAAAAACGATTGCTTGTTGCATTTCTTTGATAAGTTCTTTCTTCTAAACTATTTTGTAAAGATGTTGTAAAGCTAATTTTATTGAATAAAGGTGATTTAGCATTCAAATCAAATTTTATATAACTCAACTTTCGTTGCTGTGGCGAAAAATAATAGTAATTAAATTTTTCTATTTTTACCCGATGATACAATGGAACATTTTCTTGAAGCACTTGCTGATGAAATGCAGTAACTTCTAATAAGCTATTAACTTTCCATTTTAATTTTAAATCAATATCCTGTTCTGTATATCCACTTGGTGATTGCTTGCCTGTTGTATCGCCTCCAACTAAGTCGCCAAATTTTCTTTTAGTTAGTCCTCCAGATATTACCCATTTAGCAGTTTGATAAGACATTTCTGCTCTACCCGAATACTCCATATCCTGTGATACCGCCCTTGCTTGAATACTACCACTAAGTATTTTATTATTCGAAAACGGCAATTCTTTTGTGAAAACCTGCAGTACACCACCCATTGCATCAGATCCGTATTGAACAGAACCTGAACCGCGTATGGCTTCAATTTTATCAATATTAAATACATCAATTGTGTTAAAATATTGATTGGGACCAAACCTGGTTGTTGAATTATTTAAACGAATACCATCAATCAATAATAGATTTTGATTTCCTGTAAGCCCTCTTATAAAAGGCGAGCCGCCTCCATGATTTGTTTTTTGAACAAAAATACCCGTGGAGCCAAAAAGCGATTCAGGAGAAGTACGAAACTGAAATTGTTGTAACGATTCATTGGTAACTACATTTACCGAATAAGGGATATTTAGTAAAGTAGTTTTTTGTTTGGTAGCAGTTACTATAACTTCAGACAATGTATTAATAGAATCTTTTTCGCTTGATTTTAATTTGGTTTGAGCAATAACTATAAAAGGAAATAAGAGGAATACTATGGTGAAAAATCTCATCTTGATGTAAGTTATTAATTTACTAGATCTTTTTTTAACTAGATCAAAATTATGAATAACCATCCTATTTAAAAGGGCGCTTGGTATTGTGTTTCTATTATATTATACCAACAAAAAACCCCAACATTGCTGTTGAGGCTCTTGTGGTGTGGGCCGGGATCGAACCGGCGACACAAGGATTTTCAGTCCTTTGCTCTACCGACTGAGCTACCGCACCTTAGTCGATTTTTTTACTTTCTCAGCGAGGTCGCCGAATAAAGATTTCCCTTTCGGGATTGCAAATATAGGGGTGGAGCGCTATATTCAGAAATTATCCACAAAAAAATACCTTTTCAATCAATAACCCACCTGCTTAAGGTCCTGTCCCAACGAGTAGGATGGTTGAGGGAGTTAAAACTCACAA
>JBILRH010000171.1:0-3484 GCA_044372715.1 Sediminibacterium sp.
AGGTAGAAGGGAGTTGCATAATGTAAAGATAATCGGTTTACTTTGTGCTTCAAGATTTGTGTATGAAGCTGCATAATTTTAATTCTGGGCCTTCTATTTTACCCCAGCCTGTGTTGCAACAAGCTGCGGAAGCAATTATTAATTACAATAATACGGGTTTGTCTTTGCTAGAAATTGGCCATCGTACCAATTGGTTTCAGGAAATTTTACAGGAAGCCATTGCATCAGTAAAAGCGTTGATGCAATTAGATGATTCCTATGAAGTATTGTTCTTGCATGGTGGAGCAACAACTCAGTTTATGCAAGTGCCTATGAATTTGTTAGACACCAATGCTAACGCAGCCTATTGCGATAATGGAATTTGGGGCAATAAAGCTTGGAAAGAAGCCAAACATTTTGGCAATGTAGCAGTAGTGGCAGATAGTAGCGACAAGCAATATCGATACATCAATAAAGATTTTTTAATACCTGATGGGGCTAGTTATTTGCATATCACCTCTAATAATACGGTTGAGGGTACACAATGGCATCAATTTCCACAAACTACTATTCCTTTGGTAGCGGATATGAGCAGCGATATTTTTAGTAGACCAACCAATTTTAACCAATTTGATTTAATCTATGCTGGTGCACAAAAGAATATGGGCGCAGCTGGTGTTAATTTAGTGGTAGTTCGCAAAAATATCTTGGGAAAAATTGCTCGTCCTATACCTACCATCATGAATTACCAGAAACATATTGATGCTGGCTCATTAATGAATACACCTCCTGTTTTTGCTATTTATGTGAGTATGTTAACCCTTCGTTGGATCATCCAAAATGGAGGATTGGCAGAAATGGGAAAACGCAGTTTGCAGAAATCCAGCTTGCTTTATAACACCATCGATGCCCTACCTATTTTTAATGCATCTGTTGTTAAAGAAGATAGAAGCGAAATGAATGCCATATTTTTTCTAAATGACTCCAGATTAGAAGAACCTTTCTTGAATTTGTGCAAACAAGAAGGAATGATTGGCGTTAAAGGATACAGAACCATCGGGGGAGTGAGGGTAAGTATGTACAATGCATTGCCTCTTGATAGTGTTCAAATATTTTGCGATTTAATGCATTCCTTCGCTCAAAGGAACGGCTAGTAAGGGTTTGAAGCAGATGATTTCTTTTGTTGATTAATTCCGATATTTGCAGCATGGCAAAAATCCAACCCTTTAAAGCATTAAGGCCGCAGCCTCAACTGGCAAAGCAAGTTGCTAGTTTACCTTATGATGTATTGAGCAGTGCAGAAGCAAAAATAGAAGCGCAGGGAAATACCCATACATTCTTACACATCACAAAAAGTGAAATTGATCTCTCTGATAAAATCGATGTTCACGCTAAAGAAGTATATCTACAAGCAAAAGATAATTTAGATGCATTTATTAAAAGAGATGTGTTGTTTCGTGAATCGAAAGACTGTTATTATATCTATCAATTGGTGATGAATGGAAGAAGCCAATCCGGATTAGTTTGTGTAAGTAGTGTAGATGATTATGAAAATAATATCATCAAAAAACATGAGTTTACTCGTCCGGAAAAAGAATTAGATAGAATTAATCATATCAAAATTTCTGGAGCGCAAACAGGCAATGTTTTTTTGGCTTATCGTAATAATCATAATATAGATGCCCTTATAGATAAATGGAAAGCTACTAAATCAGCAGCTTATGATTTTATTGCTGATGACGGGGTGCAACATACCATTTGGATCGTTAGTGATTCGGAAATTATAGCTGAAATCACGCGTTTATTTAAGGAAGAAGTAGACTGTACTTATATTGCCGATGGCCATCACCGTGCAGCTTCTGCAGCAAAAGTGCGGGCTGAATTAGGTGCAAAAGCTACTGCAGCTGCAGATTATTTTTTAACAACCCTATTTCCATCCAATCAATTATACATCATGGATTATAACCGTGTTGTAAAAGATTTAAATGGGTTAAGTGCCGAAGCCTTTCTTGAAAAACTAAAGCTTGATTTTGAAGTTAGTTTGATAGGAAAACAGTCTTACAGACCCGAATTGTTGCATCATTTCGGTTTGTATCTGGGAGGCCAATGGTATGCTTTAATTGCCAAAGAAGGAACTTATTCCAACGACCCAATTGGTGTATTGGATGTAAGTATCTTACAAGAAAAAATATTAGGTCCCATATTAGGTATTATGGATCAACGCACCGATAAACGTATCGATTTTGTTGGAGGAATCAGGGGTTTAACTGCTTTGGAACAAAGAGTAGACAGTGGTGATATGGCTGCTGCAATAAGTTTATATCCGGTAACCATTGATCAGTTATTTGCAATTGCCGATAGTGGAAATGTAATGCCTCCCAAAAGCACTTGGTTCGAACCAAAATTGCGTGATGGACTTATTACCAATCTGATTACAGATTAATTTTTGTGCATGAAAAAGGTATTAATTGGCCTGCTATTGTGTTTTTTTGCGCTAAATATTTATGCGCAAACACTTACTGTTAAACAGTTACAAGATAATGCAACGCAATTATTACAACAAGGCGATTATTCCAATGCAGTAACATTATTACTCAAAGCCCGACAGCAAGCCCCATTAAATATGGACTTGCTCACCAATTTGTCTTTCGCTTATTTTTTACAAAGAGATTTTTCCAATGCCATAGAAATGGGCAAAATAGCGATTGAGTTAAATGATGCCGATCAAAAAGCATTTCAGGTATTGGGTTTGTCTTACAAGGCCATTGCTTCGTATAAAGAAGCCAGTAAAATGTATAAAGCTGCATTAAAAAAATTTCCGAATGGAGGAGTAATTTATAATGAGTATGGAGAAAATTTAGCTTTGGAAAAAAATCTAAAAGAAGCTATTGTTCAATGGGAGAAGGGCATTCAGTTAGATCCTAATTATAGTGGCAACTATTTTAATGCAGTTAAGTATTATATTGATCAACAAAATTGGTGGAGAATAATACTATATGGAGAAACCTATATTAATCTCGATAGTTATTCTTCTAAAACAATGGAAGTGAAAAACCATTTGTTAATAGCATATAAAAATTTATTGCAACCAAGCGTTGTACAACAATTAAAAAATAGTCACTCCCTTTCAAATTTTGAGCATGCAACTTTAGTCACTTGGCAATCTGTTTTACAAAATACGGGTGCCGATTTTACTATTGATGGTTTGAGCTTGAGTAAAAAAGCATTTCTTCTAAAATGGTATTCAAGCAATAAGGCTCAAACCCCATTTCGTTTATTTGATCATTGGCAACAACTCCATAACGAAGGCATTTTAACAGCTTATCACCAGTGGATTTTTGGTGAAGGTATTAATGCCAATGAATATTCAAAATGGCAGGTAGACCATGCCAAAGAATTTGTACTGTACCAACAGTTTCAGCAGAGCAGGATATTTAAAATTCCTGCAGGACAATATTATTTTTAATTGCTGTTAGAAACTGTTAACTCCACTGAAATTTTAAAA
>JBILRH010000039.1:0-13113 GCA_044372715.1 Sediminibacterium sp.
CAATTGCTGCTCCAAGAATAGCTCCTAATGCAGTATTATTCTTGTTGCCAACATTATTACCAATTATGCCGCCCAAAACTGCTCCACTGGTTGCTCCTATTGCAACCCCTTTCTTTTGACTACTTGTATTTTTAATGGTTTCGCAACTTGAAATAACCAAAATAAACAAGCAAGAAATCAAGATTGGTTTTATAAATCTATTTTTCATACTGTAAAATTGGATTAAACAATTCAAATCAATCTTATACAATTGAAAATGAAATTTGTATAAATCACATATTGGATATTATTCGTAAATGCCATCTATAAAAAGTATGAAAATTTGACTATTGCTAGCTTAAATAGCTGCTCATTTCGATTTGGTATTGCTTTGCAATTTTGGTTGCTTCTTCAGCAAAATCCTCATTTTCACTGGCGAAAATGATGGCTCTACTAGCATTTACTAACAAGCCTGCATCTTTGTTTAAGCCAAATTTAGAAACTTCTTCTAAGCTCCCCCCTTGTGCCCCTACGCCTGGAACCAATAAAAAATGTTCGGGAATGATGGAACGTATATATTCTAATTCGCTGGCGCGAGTTGCGCCTACAACAAACATCAAGTTATCTATAGTACCCCAAGAACTAACCCTTTCTATCACATGCTCATACAAACGTTTTTCAGTATTCCCTTGAGTAATATGTGGCACCATCGTTAATGATTCATTATGGGGCATCATGAGTAATTGTTGGAAATCATTACTACCTGCATTTGAGGTTAACCCTAAAACAATAGTTACTTTATTGTCGTATTCAAGAAATGGACGAACACTATCTTCACCCATATAAGGGGCTACAGTGATTGCATCAAATGGTAAAACTTCAAAAAATGTTTTTGCATACTGTGCGGATGTATTACCTATATCTCCTCTTTTTGCATCAGCAATGGTAAAATGAGATTTGGGTATATATGCCAAGGTCTCTTGCATAAGATCCCAACCTTTTACTCCTTGTGACTCATAAAAAGCTGTATTGATTTTATAACTCACACAATACTCTTTTGTTGCATCAATAATCGCTTTATTAAAAGCCAAAGCACCAGTAGCCTTCCCTTTCAAATGCTTAGGAAGCTTATTCAGATCTGTATCTAATCCTACGCAGAGATAGGTTTTTTTAAGATTGATTTGTTCTACAAGTGATAAACGTGTCATGTAACAAAGATAACAAGTAATCAATAATAAATTTTACTTTGCTTTGGTTCTGTTTAAATAAACAAGTTGGTAAATTGATCTGGGTAATTTTACATATACCAAAAAGGATTATTCACTTTCAAGTAGTTATATTTGCTGAACAAGGATTGCATATGGAAAAAAATGCCATGTATTATGGAACTTATCTTCACTTAGATAAAATATTAGATAGCCAATACCCAGTAAGCTTTGAACCAGGGAACGAACCTGCGCACGATGAAATGCTTTTCATTATCATCCATCAAGCATATGAGCTTTGGTTTAAACAGATATTGTTTGAGTTGGATTATTCAATGAAAATATTTCAACAAGAAACCATCAATGATAATTCTGAAGACCTTAATCTTGTAAGACATCGATTAAGAAGAGTAATTAAAATTTTAGAACTACTTAATCAACAAGTAAACGTGCTAGACACCATGACTCCTATGGATTTTCTAGCATTTAGAAATTTATTAACCCCTTCTTCTGGATTCCAAAGCAAACAATTTAGATTAATTGAAGCAAAATTAGGTTTGCAAATTGAGCAAAGACATCAAAAAGACTATTACAAAAAAACCAATGAAGGGGGCTTTACGCAAACAGATTATAAGGATATCAACGAAACCGAATCAACCAAAAACTTACAAGAGTTGGTGAATGATTGGCTAGAAAGAATGCCTTTTTTTGAAGCTGCTTATTGGCACAATGAAACAAATGAATGTAATCTTCAGCACCCTTTTTGGAAAGACTATAGAAACATTTATGAGGCGGGCTTAACTGAAAGAGAAAAAGCCAAATTAGCAGATTTTGATTATACTTTTTTTGATATTGCTTCAGCAGAAAGCAATCCAGATCAACTAGCTCAGTTAAAAACCAGTTTTAGCAACAAAGCAATGCAGGCTGCTTTATTCATAATGTTGTATAGAGATTTCCCTGTATTTCAAGCTTCTTATCAAATTCTTGACTCATTAATTGAGATAGACCACTTAATGAGTAATTGGAGGCATAAGCATTTGATTATGGTAAGAAGAATGATTGGAATGCGAGTAGGTACAGGTAATACTTCGGGTGCAGGCTATTTAGAAGGTGCATTGAATAAACATTATGTTTACAGAGATTTATCTGGTTTAAGCACCTATTTAATTGAAAGGAAAAAATTACCCAAATTGCCAGAAACGCTTACCCTATTTTTAGGATTTAATGTATAAGTATTTATTACGCAATGAAAGTATTTAAATTATTTTTTCCTAGCAAGAATAATCAATCTTGGCGATTTATCAATATCATAAGCACCTAACTGATAGGTTCCAAAAACTTCCTCAATTTGTAAATCTTGGCCAGACAACATGTCATTAAAGTCTCCTAGCGAAAATTTTGCTACTTTCTCTGTATATAGATGACGTGGGGCTTTGTTTTCTGAATCAGTAATTTGAACTTGTTTAAAGAAATGCGATTCATCTTGCCATTTAGAAATATGGAAGTTTACATCTTCAATAGAAGTAGTAAATATTTTTTCTTCGTGTTGTTCGGTAAAGTGTACATTCAAATAATCAATTACCAATATTCCATTTTTTTGTAAACTCTGTGCCATTGTTCTTATGGCATTATCATGCTCTCTTCTGGTTTTAAAGTATCCAAAACTAGTGAAGAAGTTAAAAGCATAATGGTAATAATTGATCCTAAAAGGCAAACGCATATCATGTTGATAAAAATGCAAATTCAACGTTTCCTGCAATTTTGCCTCAGCAATAGATACTGCAGACAAATCAATGCCTGTTACGTCAAATCCCATTTCAGCCAAAGCTATACTATGTCTACCCTTTCCACATGCTACGTCTAACATCAAACTGCCAGCTTGAGGCTTTAAATAGCCAATAAGTGTTCTAATGAACTGATTTGCTTCTTCTTCATCTCGATGTTGATATAAAAGATGATAATAAGGAGAATTGAACCAGTCTTTGTACCATGCTTTATCAACCATAATCTATATTTCTTGGCAAAAATACATCCTCTGCCCCAACAAAAAATTTTGAATTATCTTTGCAGACATTTTTAAAATCGAAGTATGGCATTAATTAAGAGTATTTCTGGTATCCGTGGAACCATTGGCGGTAAGCCAGGCGACACACTCAGTCCTTTAGACATAGTAAAATTCACTTCCGCATACGGAACCTGGCTTAAACAACAAGGGCATTCCAATAAAAAAGTGATTATAGGAAGAGACGGTAGAATTAGTGGATCTATGGTACAAGGATTGGTTGTGAACACTTTAATTGCTTTGGGTATAGATGTAATTGATCTTGGATTAAGTACAACCCCAACAGTTGAAATGGCTGTGGTTTTTGAAAATGCAGCTGGAGGAATCATTTTAACAGCTAGCCACAACCCAAAAGAATGGAATGCTTTAAAATTATTAAATAACAAAGGTGAATTCATTAGTGGCGCTGACGGAACTGCTTTATTAGCAATTGCCGAAAACGAAGCTTTTGATTTTTCCAATGTTGATCAATTGGGTATATATACAAAAGACAATACAGCATTAGATAAGCATATTAGTGCTATAGTAAACTATCCTTTAGTAGACATTGAAGCAATTAAAAATGCTAATTTCAAAATAGTAATAGATGCCATTAACAGCACTGGCGCAATTGCTGTACCTGCATTATTAAACGCATTGGGTGTAAATCAGTATTCGGTTTTAAATGAAAAAGTTGATGGAAATTTTGCGCACAATCCTGAGCCATTACCAGAAAACCTTAGAAACCTTTGCAATGAAGTAGCCCAACAAAAAGCGCATTTAGGTATTGCAGTTGATCCTGACGTTGATAGACTCTGCTTTGTTTGTGAAGATGGTTCTCTTTTTGGAGAAGAATATACCCTAGTTGCTGTAGCTGATTATATTTTACAAAATAAAAAAGGCAATACGGTAAGTAATATGAGTAGCACTCGTGCGCTTAAAGATATAACCATTAAACATGGTGGCACTTATTATGCAAGTGCAGTGGGAGAAGTTAATGTAGTAAATAAAATGAAATCCGTTAATGCCGTTATTGGCGGCGAGGGCAATGGTGGAATTATTGTTCCCGACCTTCATTATGGAAGAGATGCTTTAATTGGAATTGCGTTATTTTTAACACAATTAGCAAAATCAGGCAAAACAACTAAACAGCTTAGAAATAACTATCCAGATTATACAATTAGTAAGAATAAAATAGAACTGACGAAAGAAGTTAATCTTACTGAAGTTTTTAATAAAATTAAGGATAAATATAAAAATAATCCTATCAATACCGATGATGGCCTTAAGATTGAATTTGACAATGATTGGGTACATTTGAGAAGCAGCAACACAGAGCCAATCATTCGTATATATGCAGAAAGCAATAGTGAAACAGTAGCTAATAATATTGCAAAAAGATTGATGAAGGATATTCAGGAAGCAGCTTTATAACTAGTAAAATCGAATCATGGAAAGAATTTATTTAGACAATGCAGCAACGACTTCTTTAGACCCTGCAGTATTGGAAGCAATGATGCCATATCTAACCACTCATTTTGGTAACCCCTCTTCAATTTATAGTTATGGAAGAGAAAGTAGAATGGCCATTGAAAATGCCCGTAAAACGGTAGCTAAACTTTTAAATGCACATCCTGCGGAGATATTTTTTACAAGTGGTGGAACCGAAAGTAGCAATACAGCTATCAGAGCGGCTGTAAGAGATTTAGGTTGTAAACATATCATCAGTTCTTCTATTGAACATCATGCAACAACACATACAATTGAACATTTGCATAAGAACGGAGAAGCAGCGCTGAGTTATGTTAAACTTTTACCCAATGGGCATATAGATTTAGCAGACTTAGAAAATTTATTAATTAATAGCAAGGTTAAATGCTTAGTCACCTTGATGCATGCCAATAATGAAATTGGCAATATGATTGATATAAATGCAGTAGGAGAAATTTGTAAAAAATACAAAGCCATTTTTCACAGTGATACTGTTCAAACAGTTGGACATTTCCCCTTTGACTTGAGAAACACAGCTGTTCATTTTATTACCGGGGCTGGCCATAAATTTCATGGCCCAAAAGGTGTAGGTATTTTATATATTAATGAAAATATCAAGATCACTCCTTTTGTACACGGCGGAAGCCAAGAAAGGAATATGCGTGCAGGTACTGAAAATTTATATGGCATTGTTGGATTTGCAAAAGCATTAGAAATAGCAAGTCAAGAATATGAAAAAGAAAGCAATTACATCAAAAGCTTGAAATTGTATATGATGGAAAAATTAAAAAGCAATATTAATGGTATTGTTTTTAATGGCGATCCCTTGGGCACATCATTGTATGCGGTGCTTAGTGTAAGTTTTCCGAAAACAGAGAAAAGTGAAATGATTTTATTTAATCTGGATATTAATAATATTTGCGCAAGCGGTGGAAGCGCTTGTACAAGTGGCGCAGATCAAGGATCACATGTAATTAGAGCAATCAACAATAATCCCAATCAAATAACGGTAAGGTTTTCGTTTTGCAAAAACAACACAACAGCGGAAATAGATCAAGTAGTAGAAAAACTAATAGAACTAATTTAAACATTTATGAAGCCAATCAAATTCTTTTTTACCATTTTGAGTATTTATTTTTTAATGTTGTCTTGCTCATCTACTAAACAAACTGTTATTGCCGTTTGGAGCAATAAAGACAAAACAGTGTATGGCTCTAACAAAAGTGTGTTCATTATGGTATTAACAGCCAATGTACAAGCCAGAAATGAGCTAGAGTCTGCATTAAAACAAGCTGCTATTGAAAGAGGTTTAAAAGTTACTACCAGCATCGACGCTTTAGGCCCCATGAATGTAGGAAAGAATTTTCCTGCTGAAGCCATCCTAAATAAAGTAAAGGAGTTGAATTATGAAACTATTTTTACAGTAGCTGTAAAGGATGTAAAGAAAGAAACAACTTTTGTACAAGCTTCAGACAATTTTTATAACCCAATGGGGATGTATGGTGGAGCATACGGTAGCTTTGGCTCTTATTATAACAATTATTGGGCATACCCTGGAGCAAGCTTTGGATTTGGTGGTGGATTCACTTCTAGTTATACCACAGAAAAAGTTACCATTTATTTAGAGAGTAATTTATACGAAACAGCAACACAAGATTTATTATTGTCCATTAAATCAAAAGCAATTAACCCAGCTAATTTAGCAAAGGAAAGCAAAAAGTTTACCAGCAATATTGTAGCCGAATTAAATGAAGGCAAAAAAATGTATTCGATTAAATAAATTTATTGATAATCGTCTTCATTTAATTCTTCATCGTCTTCATTAGCAGTAAATGAACCAAGATTCATCATGCTGCCCATCAAGTCTTTAAAAACAATTTTTCCATCAATTGTTTTTTTGCTAATCAATGAATAAGCGGATAATCCATGCAATACAAATTCCATCAACAAAGCATTTTCTTTGTCATTTGTTTGCGGGTAATATTTTTTAACCAACCCAAAAAGTCCATCAACTTTATATAAAGATTGTATTCGGACTTCATCTTTCATATCCATCAATAAATCGATGTGGTTGCCAGCATCAAACCACCTGGTAATTATTTTATACGGATTTTCAGGCTCTTTTTCTTCGGCAGATTTTTTACCTGTGCTTCTGCGTTTCTTTAAAGAATCTGGATTGGGAAAATAAGCAACAAACTGAGTTCGAATGGATTTATCCAACAAATTAACCGCTACTTGATAAGGCCCCTCTTGCTCTCCTTCATATACCAATTCAATTTTACCAGTGATAGCGGGGATTATACCTGCCAAATCACTAACCCAAACTTGCGTTTGTTTTTCTCCATGAATAATAGCCCTTCTTTCTGCGCTACTCACCGCATTTTCAAAAGCAGCAATGGTTAACCTTGCACTCACTCCACTTTTTTTATCAACGTATTCATTGGATCTGGCTTCAAATGCAATCTGCTCAATGATTCTTTTAATTAAATCGCTAACAGACACTCTATCTTTCTGCTCAGCTAATAAATCTGCTTCCTGTTCAGTTATCAATAAGGATGTTTCAATATCTTTAGGATAGTGCGTTAGTATCTGACTTTGAATTCGATCTTTTAAAGGAGTTACAATACTTCCTCGATTGGTATAATCTTCGGGATTTGCAGTAAATACAAATAAGATATCCAAGGGCATTCTTAATTTAAATCCACGGATTTGAATATCGCCCTCTTGTAGAATATTGAATAAAGCCACTTGTATTCTTGCTTGCAAATCAGGTAATTCATTAATCACAAAAATGCCTCGATTACTCCTAGGAATAATTCCATAGTGAATTACTTTCTCATCTGCAAAACTGAGTTTTAAATTAGCTGCTTTTATTGGATCAATATCGCCAATTAAATCTGCAACACTTACATCGGGTGTAGCTAGTTTTTCACCATATCTTTCTTTTCGATGAACCCAATGTATAGGCGTTTCATCGCCCAACTCTGCCACAAGGTCTTTGGCAAACTTGCTCATGGGGTTTAATGGATCATCATTTACTTCACTACCCGCAATAACCGGAATATATTCGTCCAACAAATCTACCATTTGCCTAGCCATTCTTGTTTTAGCTTGACCTCGCAAGCCTAGAAACAAAATATTGTGCCGACTCAACAAAGCACGTTCTGTATCAGGAATTACAGAGTCTTCATAACCAAGAATTCCTTCAAAAGGATTTTCTTTATCTTGAATAGTCCTGATTAAATTATCCCTAATTTCATCATGAACCGATTTTGATTGGTAACCTGCTTTCTTTAGTTGAGCTAAAGTGATAATCTTGCTGATATTCATAAATTACTTGCTGCTTTTGATTTGATTAAAAAACGGTTTTTCTTTTACCGCTTTCAAAGTCTTTGAATATAAATGCCCCTAATTTGTCTAATGAAGCAAAAAATGCTTTTCCATTATTCATCTCTGTAAATTCTTGCACGAAGTTTTGAAGATAAGGATCAGATGCAATCATAAAAGTTGTAATGGGAATTTTTAATTTCTTGCACTGGGCTGCTAAATTAATACAACGATTCACTACTTTCCTATCCAAGCCAAAACTGTTTTTATAATATTGCTTCCCAATCTTTAAACAGGTGGGCTTGCCATCTGTAATCATGAAAATTTGTTTATTCGGATTTTTTCTTCTTCGCAATATATCCATGGCCAACTCTAATCCTGCAACTGTATTGGTATGAAATGGGCCTACTTGCAAATATGGAAGGTCTTTAATTTCAATGCTCCAAGCATCATTGCCAAATACAACAATATCAATGGTATCTTTTGGATATTTAGTAGTAATTAACTCACTCAATGCCATGGCTACTTTTTTAGCAGGAGTAATCCTATCTTCTCCATATAAAATCATGGAATGAGAAATGTCTATCATAAGCACAGTAGATGTTTGCGTTTTGAAATCACTTTCTCTGATTTGCAAATCGTCTTCTTGCATCGAAAAACTTTCTACTCCCCTATTGATTTGGGCATTTCTTATACTTTCCGTAAAATCTATTTGTTCCAACATGTCGCCAAACTGAAATGGGCGAGTATCCGGATTTACCTCATCTCCTTGCCCAGGCTTAAATGTTTGGTGATTGCCTTGGCGTGATTTTTTGAGTTTGCCAAAAATTTCTTCTAAGCTTTTTTTACGAATGGTTTGTTCGGATTTAGCTGTTATTTTAAATGAACCGTCAGCTTCATTTTCTTTCATGTATCCGTTTTGCTTGAGGTCTTCAATAAAATCCCCCATACCATATTCATTGGTAGTAAATTTATACTGCTTATCTAATTCGTTCATCCAACTCAAGGCTTCTGATGCATCTCCATTGGTGTAACTGAGCAATTGCATGAAAATATCCAGCATTTGCTCAAATGTTGATTTCCCATTTTCATTGGGGTTGAATTGAAGAAAACGATGGCCGATCATGTATGTAAATTAGCTAAAATAGTAACAGATATAAAGGAGAATAGTTCAAGGGGAGATTTTCTAGACGAACATATACTAAATGCCGTTAAAAAAAATAACACATGAAGCGTAAACAATGAAAGCTGTTTGAGACCCAACTTGTTGGGGCGAGTTCTTTCATTGTAGCGGCATGTGTTATTTTTTAGGCATTTAGTGAGAGTGAGTCTAGGAAACTCACCTTGAACTATATCCCTATTTCATCGAATCTCTTGGTGCCATTAATTTACCTGGAATTTGAATAGCTGGATTGTAAATGGTTTTCATTTTCTCCATTCCATCCATATAGCTTTCTGCCATTCTTTTTTCATCTTCCATATTCTCAGCTTTAACACCAGTTAAAGTATTGTAATACTTTACTTGTTGTTGTAGGTCTTTCTTAATTGAATTAGATACTTTATCAATCAGTGCTTTATCTTCCGCTAAATAGCAAGCTTCTAAGAACATCAAAGAATTTCGATTGTGCATATTGCCTCTGCTCACCATACCGTATGGCATATTTTCCTCAAGCATCATTTTATCTACTTTTTCCAACACTTTGCGTGCTTCGTCTTTTTTTCCTGCATTGGCTAAATCAATTGCTAAATCAGCATAAGCTGCTCTAATACTGTTCAAATGTCTGCGATTCTCTTCATCAAAATATACTCCTTTTAAATTGGCATTTCCTCCAACAAAAACATTCAATGCTTTTTCTTTCATCCAATCTGCATTAACACGAGAATTTTGAACTGGCACTAAACGATAGCTTAAACCATCTCTGCGCAAAAATTGATCAAAACCTAAATCAACACTTGAATTGGTAAAATAAATAGGTCTAGTCCATTTTGAAGCTGCAATGATATTGAGTACTGCCATGTCATTTTTTAACAAAGAAGATTTTGGCAATTCAAACCTCAATTCGCTTTCAATACTATCAGTAGGGTTTACAGTTTTGTTTGCAATTACTACTTCTTTATTTACTGGCACTGCAAATTTACGAACTGGGAAAGTGCTTAAAGCATCTCCATTTCCGCGATCTTCCATTTTGGTTGGATCATCGCTGCCTACATAGTTTTTCATTAAATCATATAAATCATAATACTGATTTTCTGGAATTCCTGGCTTAGGACGATACAAAGCATAATCACGCTTGCCGCCTTCAATTTGTTCTGCAGTCCAAATCACATCGATCGGTGCACTCTGGTTTACTTTATATCGAAGCTCATTGATGTACCAATCAATTCCTAATAAACTGTAATTGATTACCCTTATATCAGGGCGAATACCTTCTACTTCTTGAGCATACCACAATGGATAAGTATCGTTGTCTCCAAAAGTAAATAGTATGGCATTGGGCGCACAACTTTCTAAATAATTCTTGGCTAAATCTCTAGACAATACTTTATTGCTTCTATCATGATCATCCCATTCTTGCTGAGCCATTATTGCTGGAACTGCCAATAAACAAATGATGGTAGAAAGTGTTGCCGCAAGCCCCGGTTTCAATTTTCTTTGCAATAAAGAAGCTACACCTAGTACACCCAATCCTATCCAAACAGCAAATGCATAAAAACTACCCACATAAGCATAGTCTCGTTCACGAGGCTGATTGCCTGCTTGATTTAAATAAATCACAATGGCAAAACCAGTCATAAAGAACATTAAAAAATTGGCAAGTGCATCGTCACCCTTTCTTTTATACTGATAAAATAATCCAATCAATCCCAGTATCAAAGGCAAAGCAAATAATTTATTATTGGCCTTATTATTTTTTAATGAATCTGGCAATGCAGATTGATCTCCATAAATCATGTTATCAATAAAACCAATACCAGTTATCCAGTTTCCGTCTCTCACATTACCCGTATAAACACCTTGTAAATCATTTTGCTTACCTGCAAAATTCCACATAAAATAACGCAGGTACATCCAATAAATCTGATACCCAACAAAAAACTTTACATTATCTGCTTGATTAGGTGCACGATCATATCCTCCATCTTTTAATTTAGGAATATTTAAAAATGCCGAATAATAATATGCATGGTATTGATCGTCACTGGCATCCCAAACACGAGGAAAAACCATTTTATCTTCAGGAGCATAAACATATTTCTTATCCTGACCTTGCTCTATGTATTTATCTTTCGATTTTTGGTACTTCATCCCAGTATTCTTTAGATCAACTGGATTTGCAGTAAATTTCTGCCCATATAAAAGCGGAAAATCTCCATACTGTTCACGGCCTAAATAACCAACCAAACTCATGGGATTGTCTACATTGTACATATCTACCGATGGATCGGCATTGCTACGAATCATGGTAGTTAAATAAGTACTATACCCGATGAACATGAAAGCAATACACCAAATAGAAAGTGTTAAATAAGGCCAAGCTTTTTTTGCAGCAATTTTTAAAGTATACCATAATAAGCCTGCAATTAAAACAAAGAAGAATGCAAAGCCTGAGAAAAAAGGCAATCCTGCTCCATTTACAAACCAGCGATCAAAATTTCCAGCCATCTTAACTGAATATTGAATTACGCCAACTTGAACTACTCCAGTGATAATACAACCAATTAAAAAGAATATATAAATTCCACCTGCATATTCTTTTTTTGAGGGATTCCATTTTTCAATCAAAAACAATAATCCAATAGCAATTACAGTTCCTAAAATTACCAAACCACTCAACGTTCCATCCATTGGAACATTGTCAGTTGCATCTGCACTAGCCATTACCAAGGATGCAACAAAAGCAAGTATACCTCCAATTACTGCTAACTTGATAAACCAACTACGAATAATGGTATAATTAAATGTTGGTCTTCTTCTGAAATAATAAACCATTACAATAGCAGGAATGGTTAATAAGTTTAATAAGTGAACACCAATGGATAATCCCATCATGAAGAAAATGAAAACAATCCAACGATCTGCTCCAGGTTCATCTGCACTATGTTCCCATTTAAGTATTGCCCAAAATACAATGGCTGTAAAAAAACTAGACAATGCATATACTTCTCCCTCTACAGCACTGTACCAAAATGAATCGCTAAAAGTATAAGCTAAAGCCCCTACTACGCCAGCGCCCATAATACTCCATAATTGATAGCTGTTTAAAGCTTCAGGAGTTTTTACATTCACCAATCTGCGTGCAAAATGGGTGATTGTCCAAAACAAAAATAAGATAGTGAATGAACTAGCCAAAGCGCTCATTATATTCACTGCTTTTGCTGCATTTAAGGGGTTGTCACCAAACAATATGATGAAAACCCTACCAAGGATTACAAACAAAGGAGCTCCTGGAGGATGCGGAATTTGTAGTTTAAAACAACTACTTACAAATTCACCACAATCCCAGAAACTTCCACCTGATTCGGCAGTTAAAATATATACGGCACTAGCTATTAAAAAAACTACCCAACCCGTAATGTTATTGATCTTTTTGAATTGCATATTCGCTTTGGTTTTTAAGACGGGCAAACATAGTTTATTATAGGTAAAAATTGAAAAAGAAGGGTCAGTTTGGGGAGATTTAAGAAAGTTTTTACAGAATCTCCTCCGATAACGCGCTAGTTCAATACTCCAATAACCCAAAACCCAATAACCAATAACTAGTTTTTGCTACCTTTGCCCCCCATGAGCAAAAAACAGACCGTTGCGTTCCATACATTAGGTTGTAAACTCAATTTCTCAGAAACTTCTACTATCACCAGAATGATGGAAAAAGAAGGATTTGAAAAAAGAGATTTTACAGATATTGCCGATGTGTATGTAATCAATACTTGCTCTGTTACCAATAATGCAGACAAAGAATGCCGGCAATTGGTTAGAAGAATACAAAAAAAATCTCCCGAAAGCTTTGTGGTTATTACCGGCTGTTATGCTCAATTAAAACCTAAAGAAATAGCCAATATACCAGGGGT
>JBILRH010000040.1:0-13078 GCA_044372715.1 Sediminibacterium sp.
CCCACTCAACTTTAATGAATTTGAAAGCTTAACAGGTCAAACCATATTTGTTAGTGCAACTCCAGGAGAATATGAATTGGAAAAAACGGGCGGTGTAGTAGTAGAACAAATTGTTCGTCCAACAGGATTATTAGACCCACCTATAGAAATAAGACCCAGTGTAAACCAGATTGATGATTTATTAGACGCTATAGACGAAAGAGTTAAGAAAGGCGACCGCGTTTTGGTTACTACATTAACCAAGCGCATGGCAGAAGAGATGGACAAGTATTTGGGCAGAATCAATATCAAATCTAAATATATACACAGTGATGTAGATACTTTGGAGCGAGTAGAAATATTGCGTGATCTAAGATTGGGAGTAATTGATGTATTGGTTGGCGTTAATTTATTAAGGGAAGGGCTGGATCTTCCAGAAGTTTCTTTGGTGGCCATTTTGGATGCCGATAAAGAAGGGTTTTTAAGAAATGAAAGATCTTTAACACAAACAGCTGGAAGGGCAGCAAGAAATGTAAACGGATTGGTTATTTTTTATGCCGATAAAATGACGGAGAGCATGCAACGCACCATCGATGAAACCGCCCGACGCAGAGAAAAACAAATTGCTTATAATATAGCGCATAATATCACGCCAACAACAATTATCAAGAGCAAGGAGCAGGTTTTTGCACAAACATCGGTATTGGATATAAAGGGGTACGATCCGTCTAACCCCTATGCTATGCAACAAGACGAACAGTTGGTTGGTGTAAAAGCTTCTGAAGAACAACTCGTTTATACCACCATACCACAAGTTGAAACCGCAATTAAAAGAACCAAAAAGGAAATGGAGAAAGCAGCAAGAGATTTAGATTTTATTGAAGCGGCCAGATTAAGGGATGAAATGTTTCGCTTACAGAAAGAGTTAGAAATGATGCGATAGAGCAATATTATTCACTAAATTTACAGCTACCTATCGCCCTCGTTTTATTTCTCTACAAAAGCAATTGGATGATCAACCCAATGAAATATATTTGGAAATAAACAGCATCTATATAATTGTAAAAACAGCAACATGAGTTTTAGAAATTTTAAAATGGTGAGTTATGTGGTATATGGCCGCGGAAGCTTTAATCAATTAGATGAAATTTTAGCACCTCAACGTAAGGGAGATGCCCCAATGATATTTTTAGTAGATCATTTTTTTGAAGGCAAAGCCCTGTTAAATAGAATTCCACTTCGCGGGAAAGACAAAGTGATTATGGCAGATGTAACCCACGAACCTAAAACCACACAGGTAGATGCATTGGCAAAATCATTGAAAGAAGAATTTGGTACGGTAAGTGGTATTATTGGTATAGGTGGTGGTTCCACTATGGATTTAGCCAAAGCCGTTTCATTGATGATGACCAACCCTGGCTCATCTGCAGATTATCAAGGATGGGATTTGGTGCAAGAGCCAGGAGTGTATAAAGTAGGTATTCCCACATTGAGCGGAACGGGTGCAGAAGTGAGTAGAACAACTGTACTTACCGGACCAACTCGTAAGCTTGGTATGAATTCAGATTTTACTCCGTTCGATCAAATTGTATTGGATCCAGAACTTACCAAAGACGCACCAATCAATCAACGATTCTATACGGGCATGGATTGTTATATACATTGTATAGAAAGCTTAGAAGGCACTTATCTAAATGAGTTCAGTAAGAGTTATGGAGAGAAGGCCTTGCAGTTGTGTCAAAAAGTATTTGTAGAAAAAAATGTTTGGGACGATGAATGCGATGATCAATTGATGATGGCTTCTTATGCTGGAGGAATGAGTATTGCCTACTCTCAAGTGGGTGTGGCACATGCGGTAAGCTATGGCTTAAGTTATTTATTGGGCACAAAACACGGCATAGGCAATTGTATTGTAATGAATCATTTGGAAGAATATTATCCTGCAGGTGTGAAAGAGTTTAAATACATGGTAGAGAAAAACAAAATCGAAATTCCGCAAGGTATTTGTAAAGGATTGAGTGAAGAAGATTTTGATAAAATGATCAATGTATCGATGGGCATGAAACCCTTATGGGAAAACGCTTTGGGAAAAGACTGGGAAAAAATAATGACCCGCGAGAAGTTAAGGGCCCTATTTAATAAGCTATAAACACAGTAAGTATATTATTGATATTTTATTACGGTTACAAATAAATTAAAACAGCAAGCGCTACAATAACTTTCTGGCTTTAATTAGATCTTCGGGAGTGTCTATCTCTACACCCATATATTGGGTGAGTACCATTCTTAATGGAATACCATATTCTAAATAGCGCAGGCATTCAATTTTTTCAGCAGCTTCTAGAGGGGTCATTGGCCAGGAAGTAAAATCGAGTAATGCTTGTTTACGAAATGCATATACACCAATATGTTCGTAATAAGGAATGTTGATTTCCTTGTTGCGTGGATAAGGAATAACACTTCTAGAAAAAAACAAGGAATTCATATTGCGGTCAACGGCTACTTTTACATAATTGGGATCATTGATCAAGGCTTCGTCTTTTAATTCTTGCATTAAAGAAGCAACTTGTACAGTTGGGTGGCTGAATGTAGCGAGCAATTTTTCTAATGGATCTTTTTGTACAAAGGGTTCATCGCCCTGCACATTCACAATTATATCTACATCTAAATCAGCAGCGGCTTCCGCAATTCTATCACTACCGCTTTCATGGTTTTTTTTACTCATGATGGCTTTGCCCCCATGATTCACTATCTCATTGAAAATAATATCACTATCAGTTACCACTACTACTTCATCGAATAAACCAGTAGCCATGGTATTGTCATAAGTGTGCCTGATGACTGTTTTACTCCCAAGCTCTTGCATGAGTTTAGCGGGAAAACGAGTAGCCGCATAACGGGCAGGTATCATGGCAACAATCTTCATGGTAATTATTTAAGCAAAGATGCGCTAGTTTTATTTCTTTTGAACCAAAAAAATAGAATTCGAAAACAAAGTATTAACCATTTTCCAGGAAACAAAAACAACTCCAGAAACAGTATCATTCTATTTACATCATCACTCCATCTAAATGGATGATCAATTACTCCACCGAACCATCCTATATTTTTCATATTGGGTTTTGGAGAAACAAATAATGCAATACACAAATAAATAGCAATAAATAAAAGGCTAAGTAAAAAACTTTCTAGGCTAAAATTGATGCATAAAAAATAAAACAAAACAGACCATAAACCCAGGCCTCCAATTAAAACCAAAAGCTTTGCCCAATTAGCAAATCCTTCCATTTTTTCTTGATCTATGCCTGTGTTTATTTTGCCTATTGGAGCTGGGTTTCTGCCTTCCATTAGCCATTCAAAAATGCCCATAAATGCTTTAGTAATTTGTTTTAATCGATCCGTCGAAAGGAATTTTTAATTGATATGCTAGTTTTTCATCAGTGGTATCATCTAGCACATCTAGTCCATAACGTACTTGTTCAATGGGCGTATAATTGAAAGTCCCGAACAAGCGGTCCCAGATAGAAAAAATATTTCCGTAATTGCTATCTGTTTGTGGCTGTTGGTAATGGTGATGTACTTTGTGCATATTAGGAGAAACAATAATCCAACTCAATGCATTGTCAATGGCAAGTGGTAAACGTAAATTGGCATGATTGAATTGAGAAAGCACAGCACTCATGCTTTGATACAACATCACTGTCCACATCGGAGCACCGCAAATCGCTACACCAATAATGGTAAACACTGCACGAAAAACAGATTCACCTGGATGATGTCTGTTAGCTGTGGTTGTATCTACATGTGTATCGGCATGGTGTACCATATGAAATTTCCACATCCATTTTACCTTATGCTCTACAAAATGAATAAAATATGCCCCCACTAAATCGAGTAATAATAAACCGCCAATCAATGTTAACCAAGTAGGTAACTCTATCAATTGTAAAATGCCGAAATGATTGTTGATGGCCCAATCACTGGTTTTTACCATCAATAGTGCGAAAGCAAAATTGATCACAATGGTAGTGATGGTAAAAAAGATATTGACCGAAGCATGCTTCACCTTATTGTATTTAAATCCAAATAAAGGAAACACCCCTTCAATAATCCAAAAGAAGGTAATTCCACCAGCTAGAATAATAGCTCGGTGCAAGCTGGGTATATGAGAAAAATAGGCTACAATCGAATCGATCATATTGCTTAATTATTCAACATCAATGGCATAACCAACATTAATAAATCCTCACCCTCTGCTTGTTCGGTAGGTTTGATTAAACCCGCTTTGGTTGCAGTAGACAATTCCATTTTAACATCATCGGTGTCTGCGGCATTGAGCATTTCGATTAAGAAGCGCGCATTGAATGCAATTTGTAAATCTTCTCCATCGTATTGACAATTCATGCGCTCATTACCTTCGAAACTAAAATCTACATCTTGAGCAGCCATTTGTAATTCGCTGCCGGTAATATTCAATGCAACTTGGTTAGTGCTTTTATTAGAGAATACATTTACGCGGCGCAATGCATTTTGAAAATCGGCTTTATTAACTACCAATTTATATGGATTGTCGGCAGGTATTACCACTTTATAATCAGGGAATCTTGCATCAATCAATCTACAAATCATATGGGTTGAACCATGCTGAACGAACAAATGATTGCTATTATAGCTGATGGTTAATTCGTCTTCGTTATCTGGCAAAGCATTTTTTAATAAGTTCAAAGGCTTTTTTGGAACGATGAAGGAATCTGTTTTAGTAGCATGTGTATCGGTTCGCTTATAACGAACCAAACGATGTGCATCTGTAGCTACTAATTGAACACTGTCTTTGGTTAACTCAAAGAACACGCCTGTCATTGCAGGACGTAAATCATCACCACTTACCGCAAATAAGGTTTTATTAATACCGGTTAATAATGCACTGCTGCTCATTTTAAAACCGGTAGTATCATCCGAAGATGGTTCTTTTGGAAAATTGTCGGGGTTTTCACCCATCACTTTGTATTTTCCATTATCACTGGTAATTTCTATAGCAAAGTTTTTGTCGATTGTGAAAGTCAGGGGTTGATCGGCAATGTTTTTAAGCGAGTCCATCAATATTTTTGCTGGAATACACACTTTACCATTGGCCTTACTTTCTACATCCATCTGAACCCGCATAACGGTTTCGAGGTCAGTGGCCACTACATTGAGCTTTTTATCTTGAATCTCAAACAAAAAATCTTCGAGAATTGGTAAAACCGTATTGGCATTAATAACACCGCTAATTTGCTGTAGGTGTTTTAATAAAGAAGAAGAGGAAACGATAAATTTCATAAAGGCGTTTTATACTTAACAAACCTACTGTAAAATCTTAAGATTCTGTTACCAAAACAGTACCATTTTTTTAAATGTACACAACTATGGTTTAGATGTGGATTTGGCCTGCATTCATCCAAATACTATCTACCGTTCATTAGGGGCATATTTATAACACCTAAAATTAGATCCGGCAATAAAATATGCTGATTGTAAAAAGAAAAATAGCTTTAGCAAGCCTGGGTTAATTAAATAAATAATCTGTTTCGAAGCAGCTATAGGATTTTAAAGGCAAAAGATAAAACCGGTTTGAGGAACTTATTTTTGACCTACTAGAAAATATACCTACTTTAACAAAAAAATACTTGTTTAAGCCCAAATTTACCCCAACGCCAGAACAGGCCTTTATGAAATTGAAGCACTATTGTGGTTATCAAGAACGTTGCCATTCTGAAGTGAAAGAAAAAGCCTATCAACTCGGACTGAGAAAAGCTTTGGTAGAACAACTAATTTCGCAATTAATAGAAGAAGATTATTTAAACGAAGAGCGATACGCCAAGCTTTTTGTAGGAGGTTATTTTAGGCAGAAAAAATGGGGAATCAATAAAATTGTATATGCGCTTCGTCAAAAAAAATTAAGCGAGTACACTATAAAGAAGGGGTTAAAAGAAATTGATCAAGAAGAATATCAAAAAACAGCTGCTAAATTGGTAAAAGCAAAATGGATTTTATTGAAACACGAACAATACTTGAATCGTGAATCTAAAACAATGTCATATATGATGCAAAAAGGATTTGAGCCTCCATTAATACAAGAGATCATCAAAAATCTAAGAACAAAACCGGTAAAAACAAATGAATAATTTAAAACTATCATTGATTCAATCCAATTTACACTGGGAAAACAAGCAGGCAAATTTGGCTATGTTCCAAGAAAAAATCATGGCTATTAAAGAACAACCTCATTTGGTGGTTTTGCCAGAAATGTTTTCAACAGGCTTTAGTATGAAGCCAGCAGAATTGGCTGAAAAAATGGATGGATCAACAGTTCAATGGATGAAGCAAATTGCTGCAGCAAAAAAAATTATTTTAACAGGAAGCTTAATCATCCAAGAAAACAATCATTATTACAATCGATTATTATGGGTTTTACCCAATGGTGATATAGGCGCTTATGATAAAAGACATCGTTTTGCATTTGCAGGAGAAGATCAATTTTATACCGCCGGTACTAAGCGATTAATTACCAGCGTAAACGGATGGAGGATAAATACACAGGTTTGTTATGATTTGAGGTTTCCTGTTTGGGCCAGACAAGCTTCAGGAGAAGAACCAGAATATGATGTGTTGTTATATGTAGCCAATTGGCCCGCCATAAGAAGCCACGCATGGAAATCATTATTAATTGCAAGAGCCATCGAAAACCAATGCTATGTTATTGGCGTAAATAGATTAGGCAATGATGGTAACAATATAGAACACAGCGGAGATAGTATGTTGATTGATCCGCTGGGAGAAGTATTATGTGCTACTTCTAATATAGAAAACATTTTTTATAATGAACTGAGCAAAGAAAAACTAACAGCAATCAGAACCCGTTTTCCTTTTTGGAAAGATGCAGATCATTTTTCAATTACCAACGCAATCATCGATAATGAATAATCTGCAATATATATCTGCCCATAAAATCTATACTGGAAAACGCTGGTATGAAAACGCAACTCTTGTTATCAAAAACGATACAGTAAACTCAATTATACCCAATAACTCATTAACCAATCAACCAATAACCGTATATCCATACATTATTCCATCATTGATTGATTTACAAATTTATGGGGCAGGAGGTCAATTACTGAGTATGCATCCGAACAAAGAAGCTATTCGGTTATTGTATGAATATTGTTTTCAAGGAGGAGCAAAATGGTTTCAGCCAACTGTTGCTACCAATAGTAATCAAGTAATTCGCGCATGTGTAGATGCGGTTCGAGCATATCAAGCTACTGGTGGAAAGGGTTGTATAGGATTACACGTAGAAGGACCCTGGATCAACAATACAAAACGAGGAGCTCATTTAACCGAATTTATTCATGAGCCTTCAATGAACGAAGTAAAAGAATTACTCGAATATGGAAAAGGAATTATTACCATGATTACTTTGGCACCAGAAATTTGTAATAAAGCAATTCTGGATCTAATTCATTCTTATGGTGTTGTTGTTTCTGCTGGCCATAGTGATGCGAGTTACGAAGTAGCAATGAATGCTTTTGATGGAGGAATAAAAACGGCAACACATTTATTTAATGCAATGAGCCCATTGCAACATCGGGCACCAGGAATGGTAGGTGCAATATTTAATCATCCAACCCTAATGTGCAGTATAGTTCCTGACGGATACCATGTAGATTTTGCTGCCATTCAAATAGCTAAAAAACAATTGGGCAATCGCTTGTTTGCAATTACAGATGCGGTAACCAATACAACTGATGGCCCATATCCACACCAGCTAAACGGAGATAAATACGAAGCCAACGGAATATTAAGTGGCTCTGCACTTACCATGTTGAAATCTCTTCAAAACTTAGTTCATAAAATCGGTATCGAATTGGGTGAAGCGATCAATATGTGCAGCCTATATCCTGCTCAAGTAATGGCTATAAATCATATTTCAGGAATCATTGAACCGGGTCATGCTGCTGATTATGTATGTTTAAACAATGACTTAGAATTGTTAAATATTCAAGCATAGTAGAAGCTGTTTAACATTCTATCATTAACTTTGGATTCATCAATAAACAAGAAACAACATGAAGCAATTATTTTTATTTTTTATTGCAGCAATTTTATCTGTCGCAAGCTATGCTCAGCAAGCAGAATGGAAACAAATGGAAGAATTTCATTCAGTAATGAGTAAAACATTTCACCCAGCAGAAGAAGGTAATTTAAAACCCACCAAAGACAATGCAGCTACTTTAACTGCAAAAGCAAAAGCATGGGAATCTGCGCCAATACCAAAAGGTTATGATGCAGCAATTGCAAAACCCATCTTGAAAAAATTAGTGGCAAGTTGCGAAGCTATTGAAGCGGGTGTTAAAGCTAAAAAAACGGATAAAGAATTAACAGCTTTAATAACAAAAGCACACGATGATTTTCATGAGATCAAAGAAAAATGTGTGGTTGGAGAAAAACACTAAAATAAATTAAATACAAAAAATGCCGAGGGATTTCCTTCGGCATTTTTGTTAGAACTATTTGATGATTCATTATTTATTTTCCAACTTCCTCTTTTTTCCTTTCCCAGAAATATCTGAAAAACTCTATTATTTATTATTGGATTCTTTACTTATCATATCTCTTACCATATTCATCTTTAAATCGATCCCCGCTTTAATAGCCAATGAGGATGGGGGTATTGAGATGTCTGGAATAATTCCACCTCCTTTAGGTCTGTTTTTATCCATCACCAAACGATACATAGGTAAGCCAACTCTTATATTGCTATTCGGCAAAACAATGGTTGGAATATGCATGGCAGAATTGCCATAATATCCCCCGCCCGTTTCTTCTCCAATAACTTTTACATTAGATTGTCCTTTTAACGCAGCAACAAACATGGTGGCAGCAGAAAAACTCGATCCTCCTTGTAATAGATAAAGATTTCCATTAAAATGGTTTTTTGCTTTTGGCTTAAACAAATGTTTTTCATACCTGCGGTAATGAATTTTGCCATCATTCATTTTAGTACCTCCAAAATTCATAGCAACCCAATAAACGAATGAAGGATGAATATATTTACCATATTCAAATTTTCTACTTATTGCCACTACACTATCTCCTATTTTAAAAGAACGATTGATTAAGTATTGAGTTAGTCTTGTACTATTGTTTACTTTACCACCTCCATTGCTTCTCAAATCGATTGCCAGGTGTTTTATTTCCAACTCTTTCATCAAACGGAAGCCCCGCCTAAAAAATAACTTTAAAGAGCCCCTGCTAAATGTATTCAAACGCATGATAGCACTTAGTTTAGCTGTATCAATAGACAAAGATCTTCTCGATAACTGCTTTATTTGATGCTTACTCATTTTTGGTGCCCGAGCAACTGGAGATTGATTAGTAAATACGGAATCAGGTTTTGGTCGATTATTTTGATTAATGTTTTGAGTGTTCCACTTTTTTGGTGTTTTAATAGGAACATAATTATTTACCAGCGCTGTCTGAAATTTACCGGAACTATCATAGTACTCAATCCTATACACCGAATCGGTACCGATAACCGAATTGTACCAATATGGAAAAGAATTGCTCAACACTTGGTTTTTGTGATTGATGGAGTTACCATCGGTTGAAATAATATTGAAAATAGAATCCCTTATTTTCTGTGTGCTCAGCCCATTGATTTTGGTAATGATGGTTCCTCTTTTTAAAATCGAATCTTTTCTAAATGCGTTCTCTAAAATAACCATACTGTCTTCCCAAGCTTTAATTTGTATGGGAAATTGAGGTAAATTATTTTCCGCCAATTCTTTTGATAATTTTTTTGATACTCTTACAGAAGTATGTCCGCATTTAATAGCTGTTACCCAATTTCCAACCCTGTACCTGAATTGTAGCTCAGTTAACGAATCGTTTAATGAACTGTATACTTGATGGTATAAATCATCTAAACTATCTTTCGATGTATACCAATACAAACTAGGATGATTGGCTTCTAGGATTTTTTTTAATAAATCCATGTCGGCCCGCATTTGTTGAGGTGCTATTTTTTTAGTAAATAAATCTTGCTTTTGTGCTGTACAAATAAAATAAACAAACAATGTTAAACAGAAAAGTAGTGCCCGTTTTCTCATGCTTATTTATGGTTGAACCTTATTGATTAAATGCATTCCAACCTTGTGCGGTAATATTAAATAAATTACCTCCCTTGGTATGTAATTTTAATCCTGCTTCGATATCGGTGGTATAACCAATTACGCTGATTTCTTCATTCAAAACTATTTTGTCGTGATCTTCTTGTTTCAGTGTAAATATCAATTCATAGTCTTCCCCACCATTTAATGCACAAACGGTTGGATCAAGCCCAAATTTATATGCAGCATGCCTACTGTCTTCGTGTATAGGCAATTTTTCTTCGTATATCACACAGCCTAAATTAGACTGCTTACAAAGATGAATTACTTCGCTGCTAATGCCATCGCTAACATCCATCATAGATGTTGGAATAATTTGATTGGCAGCAAAAAATTCGATAATGTCTTTTCTGGGTTCTGGTTTTAATAATCTACCAACCACATAGGTTTCATTTTCTAAATCTGGTTGTATGGCAGGATTTTCTAAATAAATTTTCTTCTCTCTTTCCATTAAAGTTAATCCTAAGAAAGCACCACCCAAATCTCCACTTACACAAATTAAATCTCCTTTCTGTGCAGTACTTCTTTTTACAAATTGATCTGGAGCTACTTCACCAATGGCAGTAACTGAAATAATTAATCCCTTAGGAGAAGTGGTAGTATCTCCTCCAATTAAATCTACTCCATATTTTTCACAAGCAAAATAAATGCCCTCATACAATTCACTCAAACCCTCTACACTAAAGCGATTACTGATACCAATACTCATGGTAATTTGAGTGGGTACTGCATTCATAGCATAGATATCACTTAGGTTTACAACCACCGCTTTGTATCCCAAATGTTTTAATGGAGTATACATTAAATCAAAGTGTACACCTTCTATTAAAAGGTCGGTACTGATTACTGTTTGTTTTCCAAAATGATCAATTACAGCTCCATCATCTCCAATACCCAATACCGAAGATGCGTTTTGTATTTCATTGTTTTTTGTTAGATGATCGATTAATCCGAACTCACCCAGTGTGGCTATTTCTGTTCTTTCTTCCATTGATTAAATTTTTTATTCGGGGTCTTTTAAATTTCCACCATTTACAATATCCAATAATTCATCATGAATTTTTCCGTTGGTTGCAACTAAGTGGGGTTGATAAGGCGAATAAGCTTTACCATTAAAATCGGTTACTTTGCCACCAGCTTCTTCAACTATTAAAAAACCTGCTGCACTATCCCATGCTTGTAAATTGTGTTCATAAAATCCGTCGAATCTTCCTGCTGCAACCCAACATAAATCTATGGCTGCACTACCCAATCTTCTAACAGGAACACCTCTTCTAATTAGTTTTTCAAATACTTGAATGGGTCCATTAGGCGCATCTAAATAAGTATATGGGAATCCTGTAACCAAGCAGCTTTTTATTACTGCTGTTTTTTTGCTTACCTCAATTTTTTGATTGTTAAGCGTTGAGCCTAGATTTTTCTCGGCAAAATAAAATTCATTCATGATAGGGTTGTATACCGCCCCCATTATCATTTTTCCTTCTTTTTCTAAACCAATACTCACACAACAAATAGGAATACCATTGGAAAAATTAACGGTACCATCTATTGGGTCGATGATCCATTTATAGGTAGAGTCTTGAATTATTTCGCCAGTTTCTTCACTTAAAATAAAATGATTGGGGTATTCGGTTTGAATAACCCGCATGATGGCTTTTTCGGCAGCGTGATCGGCCTCGGTAACCAAATTATTGATTCCCTCTTTATTGCTAATTACAAAACTACCATTGAAAAAACGTTTCAATTCAGCTGCACCCGCTTCTGTGGCTTTTAACAAAGTATTTTTTAACATCCTACAAAAGTAACCCTACTTGATTTGAAATACTCATTTTTAACAAGGTTTCCGCATCTTTGAATAAAATAGGATTATTTGGAACTCTCGGTTATTATAGTGAATTACAAAGTGTACCATTATTTGGTCTCTTGTATTCAATCGGTGCAAGCGGCAATGAATGGGATTGAGGGGGAAATTATTGTGGTAGATAATGAATTTAACTCGGTAGAATCAACAAGAATATTGGGGCTGTTTCCTTCTATCAAATTAGTTGTAAACTCTGAAAACAAAGGCTTTTCAAAAGCCAATAACCAGGCACTTGCAATAAGCAGTGGAACACATGTATTATTTCTGAATCCAGATACCCTTTTGCCTCAATATGCTTTGAAAGATTCATTGAGTTATTTAAGTCAAAATCAACCTGTTGGGGCAATCGGCGTTCAGATGGTAAACAAAGAAGGCCAGTTTTTGCCTGAGAGCAAAAGAGCTTTTCCAAGGCCAATGACGGCTTTTCTCAAATTGAGTGGACTGGCCCATCTTTTTCCAAGATCTGGTTTTTTCAACCATTATGCATTGGGCAATTTAGATAAAGACAAGATTCATTCGGTGGAAATATTAGCGGGGGCTTATTTAATGGTTAGAACTCAATTGGTAAAACAGATTGGAGGTTTTGATGAACAGTTTTTTATGTACGGAGAAGATATTGATTTATCTAATAGACTAACAGCGCTTGGTTTTCAAAATCATTATCTCGGAAATATTGTAATCCAACATATTAAAGGGGCCAGCACCAATAAAAACAGCAAGGATTACCTTTATCATTTTTATCATTCCATGCATTTGTTTGTAAATAAATATTATGCTTCAAAAGGTCATGGGTTAAAAAGAAAGCTATTGCATCTGGCTATTCGAGGCTCAAAATCAATTGCATTGTTAAAATATCGCTGAAATAGCGGCTCTTCCTACTCCTATTTGGGATAGTATGCCAAAATATAGGGCATTTGTTTTAGTTTCGTACTTGCTAAACTGTATTTGCTAACGATGTCTATTATTGACTTAAAACTTCCTAATTCAATTCTTAAAGCTTTGCGCTTGCCTCAGAATAATCTGAGAA
>JBILRH010000172.1:0-3439 GCA_044372715.1 Sediminibacterium sp.
TTTTCCATTTTTCCGCTAAGATATGATTGACAACTCTATTTGTTTAAAAAATAGCTAATATTATATGTTTTTTATTAAACAAAATAAGATTAAAAAAAAATTAATTTATAAAAAACTTTTTATTAAAAATTTTGTTAAATTACAGAACCTTATCTAAATAAATTGGATAAGGAATTTTAAACCTAAAAAAAACAAACATGTACCAAAATTTCTTGTCAGCACTACCCGTTGCTAACACCAATTATGTAGCCTTTACCTTCTTTATAGGTACTATGGCTATGATGGCAGCCGCCGTTTTCTTCTTTTTTGAATTATCAAATGTTGATCAAAAATGGAGAACATCTATTTTAGTTTCTGGTTTGATTACGTTCATTGCCGCTGTTCACTATTATTACATGCGTGGCTACAATTTAGAAACAGGTGAATCTCCGGTATTCTTTCGTTATGTAGACTGGATTTTAACTGTTCCTTTGATGTGTGTTGAATTCTATTTGATCACCAAAAAAGCAGGAGCAAAAGTTGCTTTGTTATGGAAACTTATTTTTGCTTCATTGGTAATGTTAGTAACAGGATATATCGGAGAAGCTATTTATGGTAATGAAACCCAAAGTTGGATATGGGGTTTGATTAGTGGTATTGCTTACTTCTACATTGTATACTTAGTATGGTTTGGTGAAGTAGCAACACTTGCTTCAAGTGCTGGACCTGCTGTTGCAAAAGCAGTAAAATCATTAGGTTGGTTTGTACTAGTTGGTTGGGCAATTTATCCAGTAGGCTATATTGCTGGTACAGCAGGTGGTTTATTTGGAGTAAGAGTTTTTGAGGGATTATCTATGGATATTGTTTACAATATTGGAGATGCCATCAATAAAATCGGTTTTGGTTTAGTTATTTATGCATTAGCTCAGTCTGATAAGGCAAAAGCTTAATTTGTTATATAATAAGAGGGGGTGCAGTTATTTATCACTGCACCCCCTCTTTCTTTTTTCTAATTAAAGTTTTACCATGATAAGAATTTGCTTATTAATAGCGGGTTTTTTATTGTTAATTACCCAACAATATATCTATCCATTCAATATCAATTTGCAATTTGTTTTTTTTATTGTTGGTATTTTATTTTTAGGAGTGCCACATGGCGCAGCTGATCTTTTAGTTGCTAATCAAAACGCGGAAAGCAGTCAGCAAACATTTTCAAAATTTCGTTTTTTAGGAATCTATTTAGGTAGATTATTTTTATTTGCAGCCGTATTATGGTTTTTTCCAGTATTTGGTAATATTCTTTTCATATTTTTTGCCGCTTACCATTTTGGTGAAACGGATCTATATCAGTTTAAAACAGATACTTTTTTTGGCAAAATATTTATTATCAGTTATGGGCTTTTAATACTTTCTGTGATTCTTTTACATCATTTCGAAGATGTAATGCCAATATATTTACAATTTGAATCAGGCAAAAAAAATGCAGCTCTCATTAATTGGATAGACTTACATCGATATACTTTGTTGTCGATTTCAGGAATCGCTTTCTTTTCTACAACCTTTATTTATTTTCTTAAAAACAGGCATACTACCACTAATGCAAATGGACATTTTTTAATTCGTTTTGCTTTAATTTTATTTATACTTTTTAGTTTACCGATGTTACTAGGATTTACTTTTTATTTTGTAATCTGGCATTCTTTTTTATCCTTAAATAATATTGTTAACTATTTACGTGATAAGAATCGATTTAGTAGAAAAATTATCATTCAACAAATAGTATTCTATAGTAGTTTAGCAATAGTAGGTATTGCGATTGTTGGGTTTGCTGGATTTATGTTCACAAGTAATACGGCCACTATGGGTTACTTGTTTTTAGGACTAGCAGTACTTACTGCCCCGCACATGCAAATCATGCATGAAATGTATAGCCATTTTAGATTAGGCTTAAAGTCTGAATAAATACTACTTACGTTTTCTCTTCAATCTTCTGCACAGTAATTAAATCAGCCAATTCTACATTAATAGGCAATAATCCTATTTGTACAATTGCTCTTTTGCCCCTAATTTCTTTCACTTCTCCCACTTGATAATTCTTTTTCAGTTTCACTAAACTGCCTACTGAAATTGTTTCTGTTAGTTCTTTGTATTGCTTGTCTACTTTTTTAGCTAATTTATTTACTACGATTTTTTCTTTTTGTTTGAATAATAAATCTTGTAGGTTTTTTACAACTTCATTTTTATTATCGCTCTTTTTCCAGTCTAATACAATCTGCTTTAGTTTACGCTCCATGTCTTTTAAATAAACCAAACGATCTTCGGTGATTTGATTTTGATTACGTAAAATCTCTACTTGCTGACGGTGTTTTTCTTTGTTCAAAACCTGCTCCATCTCTTTTTTTAATCGCTCATTTTCTTTCATCAAACGATTTAATTCTTTCTGCTCTTTCTCTAAATGCTGAAGATCCTGCTCGGTTCTATTCAGTAGTTTATCCAACTTAAAATGATCATCTTCCACCAATTTACGAGCACGATTAATCAAGTGTTTAGGTAAGCCTATTCTTTCTGCAATTGCAAAAGTGTAGGAGCTTCCAGGCTTGCCTGTAATGAGTTTGTACATGGGCAGTAAATTCACTTCATCAAACTGCATGGCTCCATTTAAAATACCTTGGGTATGATTGGCCATTACTTTTAAATTTAAATAATGGGTAGTAACTACTCCATAGGAATGCCTTCTTGCCAATTCTTCCATTATTACTTCTGCAAATGATCCACCAAGGTTTGGATCCGAACCACTTCCTAATTCATCAATAAAAAACAAGGTTTTGCCATTGGCATTTTCCATAAAATGCTTCATATGCAATAAATGACTGGAATAAGTACTCAATTCAAATTGTAAGTTTTGTGTATCTCCAATATGAATAAATAGTTGTTTAAAAATACCCAGTTGAGACAATGCGCTCATGGGCACTAATAAGCCTGCCTGAACCATCATTTGATTAAGGGCAATGGTTTTCATAGTAACCGTTTTGCCGCCCGCATTGGGTCCGCTGATCACCAATATTCGATGCTCTTCGTTAAGTGTAAGTGTAACCGGTATGGTTTTCTTGTTCGCTTCTTTGTTATATAAATACAATAATGGATGATAAGCATCTACCAATACCATTTGGGCTTTATCTGCAATTTCTGGCAGATTGGCATTCATTTTTTCCGCTAATTGTGCTTTGGCTTTTATAAAATCAAATTCACCAATTACCTGAATATAACTTTGAAGCAAAGGTGCATAAACCGAAAGTTTTGCTGTTAGTGCTTTTAATATGCGTTGTACTTCTTGTAGTTCTTCATTTTCTAAAGAGAAAACTTCATTATTTAATTCAATGGTTTCTTCTGGTTCTATAAAAGCTGTTTTTCTACTATCACTTTCTCCGTGTAATATTCCTTTTACTTGTCGTTTGTGTTC
>JBILRH010000048.1:0-12380 GCA_044372715.1 Sediminibacterium sp.
TAATCTGGACGAATTAAAAGAAGCCCTAAATGTTATTAAGAACGGCAATATTCGTTTAGATGGATTTTATCCTGGCTTTGAAGGAAAATATACTTATCCTTTGAAAATGAGTGAGGAGTAAACAATAAAAACTTCTAAAAAAATTATCATTTAAAAGAATCGATAACAAATTCTCGCTGCCCAAAAATCCCTTCGGAATTTTTGAAAGGCTCAAATTTCGTTACCGATTCTTTTTTGTTTTTTTTATCCAATTTTCTCGTAAACAATATATTCCCCCGCTTGCAATTCAAAGCTGGCATTTTGTTCAAATTGAAATTCTAAATTCGAAAATATATTTCTAAAATTTCCATTGAGCCATTCATGGTCAACATTAATTTGAAGCCGGTCTTTTTCCGAAACGTTCAATAGAACCAATACAATATTTTCGCCTCGGCGTCGGAAAAATGCCATCAATTCATTGCTATGGTCAGAAGGCAATATGAAAGACTCCCCTATTGTTATTGCATCATTGCTGATTCGCAATTGCGCCAGAGTAGCATAAAATGCTTGCAGTGGCATCGGATCTTTCCATTCAATAATGTCTTTATCAAAAAACTTTAACCGCTTTTGATTGGCAGTTTCCTGACCGCTATATATCATTGGCATTCCATGCCAGGTAAAACAAAATACAGCCCAGGCCTTAGCTGCTACTCCATATTTTTCTATTTCGGTTCCATTCCAACTGTTCTCATCATGGTTGGAAGTAAAAAATAATTTGATGGCCTCCTTTGGATATTGGGAGTAGGCATGTAACACATTTCTTATTTCATGTAAACTACTTTGATCCTTCTGGTATCTTGCTGATTCATGCATCCACCACCATGCATAGGTTGCATCGAACACTTGGTGATAGTCTACCGCTTCACATTCTGCCAACCAAAATAATGGCTTAATCAACTCGCAACTTATTCTTGCCTGTTGCCAAAAATCCAATGGTACCAAATGGGCCATATCAGATCTGAATCCATCAATATTAAATTCATTCACCCAAAAACGCATTGCATCAATTAACTCAGACCGCATTTCTTGCACTTCAAAATTCAAATCAATTACATCATGCCAGCCATTTTTCTCCGTAAAATTTCCTTGATCATCTTGTATATACCAATTGGGATGTTCAATTGTCCAATGATGATCCCAACCCGTATGATTAGCCACCCAATCAATGATCACCTTGATATCTAATTCATGGGCCTTGTTAATTAGGGCTTTAAAATCATTTAAACTACCAAACTCTTGATTAACAGTTGTATAACTACTGCAAGCATAATAACTACCTAAACTACCTTGTCTTACTGCAATACTAATAGGAGTAATTGGCATCAGCCATAAAATGGAAACACCCATCGCTTTTAAGCGAGGAAGATGTTGAGCAAAAGCATTGAAAGTACCTTCTGGGGTATATTGACGAATATTTACTTCGTACAAAATACCTTTATCGGCCCATTCAACTTTACTAAAAGATGTTTTCATTGTTGATGTTTGTAAACCAAATATTAAAACAGTATTTTACTTTTTGAATATCGAAAAACACCAACTTAGTAAAACTACAATCATGGCACCTGCCACATTAAGCCATAAAAATCCCAATCCAATGATTTGGTATTTATCCAAAAGAAATAAGCTAATTACCATTAATTCTCCTATAACCGCAGCCCAAAAAACAGCATTGCTTTGTATCTTCTTACAATAAAATGCAACTAAAAAAATACCAAGAATAACTCCATAAAACAAAGAGCCCAATACATTTACAGCTTCTATTAAACTACCCATTCCGGTTGCAAACTCTGCTGTGATAATGCAAAAAATACCCCAGCCTAAAGTATAGTATTTAGAAATGCTGTATTCTTTTTCGTCTCTAGCTATATCTGGATTGGTTAAAGTTGAACTGCTGAATCTTCTATGAAAATCAATCATGGTGCAAGAAGCCAATGAGTTAAGCGCAGCTGCAATAGATCCCCAAGCAGCAAGAAAGATAATGGCAATCAATAAACCTACCAATCCCTTGGGTAAAAAGTCTACTACAAACCTTAAAAAAATATAGTTGGTATCATTGGTGTCTGATCCTGGGCTGGCTTTTTGAATAATTTTTTTATAGTCAGTTTTAAGTTGATTTAATTCGGCAGAGCCATTAAAAACAAGTTCTTTGTTTTGTGTTGATTGATTGGCTAAAAAAATTTCACTATTGCGTTTTTGCACCAATGCTTGTTGATCAAACTTATTTTTTATCAACAATAATGAGTCTTTGTAAGGTGTTGTCATTGCTTTTTCCTCTACCGCTTTATTAAAAAAAACAGGAGATGGATTGAATTGATAAAATGTAAATAACAATGCCCCCAATAATAAAATTAAAAATTGCATAGGTACTTTTACAAGGCCATTCATCAAAAGGCCCACCCTACTCTCAGTTGTATCCTTTGCAGTTAAGTACCTACCTACTTGAGATTGATCTGTTCCAAAATAAGAAAGTGCTAAAAAGAAACCACCAATAACACCACTAATGATATTATAGCGGTCTTTCCAATCGAACCCATTTTCTGTAAATCCAGTAGTGATTACATTCATCTTTCCTGAGGCACCACTAATTGCCAAAGCATCAGAAAATCCCATATTAGAGGGCAAATGATGTACAATTAAATAACCTGCAATAAACATTCCGATAAATATGATTCCCAATTGTAATTGTTGGGTATAAGCTACTGCTTTTGCACCTCCACTTACCGTATAAACAATCAATAATCCACCCATTACAATATTGGTATAAAATATATCCCAACCCATTAAAGAAGAGAGAATAATAGAGGGCGCATAGATGCTGATTCCGGTAGACAATCCTCTTGAAATTAAAAATAAGGATGAAGTAAATATTCTTGTTTTAACATCAAATCTTTGTTCTAAAAATTCATAAGCTGTAAACACTTTCAATTTGCTAAACAAAGGAACAAATGTGATACAAAGAATTACCATTGCAATTGGCAGACCAAAATAATATTGAACAAAACGCATTCCATCTGTAAATGCTTGACCTGGTGCTGATAGAAAAGTAATGGCACTGGCTTGAGTACCCATTATACTGAGTAATACCAAATACCAAGGCATACTGCGATTACTTAAAAAATAACCTTCTAAATTTTTTGTTGTACGGCTTTTGTATAAGCCATATGCTATAATTCCCACAAGGGTAAGAATCAAAACTATCCAGTCGATTTGGCTCATTGGTAGAATTTAGTTAACCAAATAAAAAAGCAAATAAGCAAAACCAAGATGCTTATTACAAAAATGTACCAACTAGGCCATGATTTAAATAAAGGAATTTTTGGTCGCATTATTTTGATTTTGTATTTACAATTCCGCCAGCCAATAAGCCAATTACCAATCCAATTATTAAACCTATCTTAACATTCTTTATAAAAAATCCAATAGCAACCCCTATTAAAACAATGGTAAAAAATCCAATTTTTCTGCGAGGTTGCATAGTAACTATTTTGAAGTAGACAAGCCAATTATATTGGCCAACAATTTATAAGCCCCAAAATTTCCAGCTGGCAATTGCCTAAACAACACCAAACTTACATAAGTAATATTTCCTTTGCCATATTTTGCGGTGATTAAACTTCCATTAGAAGGCTTATCGCCCTTATCGTTCATACTTAATAAAGCTTCGTAAGGCGCAACAACTGGATCAGCTTGGTAAGTACTTCTCTCTTGTATCCAACCATCAAAATCTTGATCAGTAATTTTATTTGGGGAGTTTAATAAAGCATGTTTCGGAAGGAGAAAATTCAGTTTAGCATTTTCCTCAGTTACACGAATTCCACTCATACTAAATTGATATGGACCTACTTTTACTTTCTTCAATCCAACCTGATTGCTTTTAAGGTATTGAACTACCAAATGGCCTCCGTTATTTACAAATCGATTGAACACATCATTTTTAGTGGTAAGCCATTCATGTATATTGAAAGCCCTAATCCCCAATACAATAACATTGAATTGTTTAAGTGCTGCATCTGTAATATCCGATTCCCGCAAATAAGTAACCGGATATCCCAATTGTTCCAATGCTTCCGGAACCAGATCTCCCGCACCAATGATATAGGCTACTTTCTTAGTACTTGTAATTATTTTTTCATCAAGTACCGCCACTTTATCTTGATAGAAATAATTGATGGTAGGAATATGATCGTATTTAATTGTTTTCAAAAAATGAGTGAACGAATTTGTACTAGCATTCAATGTATAATTAACTGCAGCCGAAATAGATTTGGTTTTTACTGACCCAATAACCGATTTAAGATCGATGGAGAAAGTATATACCGAACCCTGTTCAACATTTAAAATAGTATCTTTCGAATAAAACAGCTTTTCATGATCATCCTTTAATTGGATTGTTATAGGCAAATTGCCTGCACTAAAATTTGTTTTGTATTGAAGCAATAATGAGGTAGGCGATAATTTTTTATTACCAACTTGTTCTACATTGGTTAGCAATACCTGTTTATCGAATGAAACCACTAAGGGCGCAATTACAGTAAGTGGTTGATAAACTTCTCCTCTAACAGGATCCACATATTTATACTGTACAGGCCTATTAACAATGAAAGAAATTCCGTTTATGCTAAATAAAAATCTTGCACTAAACGCAGGGTCTGATTCAGCCTTCCCAATCATTTGTTGATCATCGATAACAAAATTTCCTATTCCCTCTAAAGGCTTTGTTAACCAATAAGGCTGGGAAACTGGCATAGAAGTAGAAACGATAAAAGATTTATTGAAACTATAATTGTTATTTACCAATGGTTTCAAATGGAGCGTTGAATCAAAAGATTTATCTGGAGATGTATTCAATAAAATCTGATCCAATTGTAGGCTCACATTATTTCTCTTGTTTACAAATAGACTCACATTTAATTTCTCTCCTGGCACAGCATACTCCACATCGGTTGTTGCTTCCACAAATAAACCACTGCAAGCAACAATTAAATCTTCTATCTCTTGTTTCTTTTTATACCACCAGATTTCATGATAATCAAGCCCTTGAATCAATTGATACAATAAAACCAATGCTTCTACTGATTTATCTGGATGTTCAAATTGATAATTTTGAATAATTTGATTGATCTTTTGTTGAATAGACACTCCATCTTTTGCAATTCGAGACCATTCTGTAACAATGCCATCCATCAGATCCTTCTTAGCTGAATCGCCAGCTAAAGTGGTAAAATACTCAAATACAGGACCCTTTCTTCTAGGCCTTCCTTCGCCCTGGCTTTTATGCATGCTTCTTGCTTCGCCTCCAATTTCACCATAATTTTTTCCTAGCATAGCATTATAAACCCCTGCATCAATTTTTAATTGATTTTCGCTGGTTGTATTGGCTCCTCCAAAATTAAACGTGTTCCATAGTAACCTTTTTGCTTGCCAAATATGCACGCCTTGTTTTAATTGTTCAGGAAATTGATTGGAATCTGCTGCTGCAATAAATGCTTCTTGAGATAATATAGCTGATGCAGAATGGTTGCCATGACCCGCTCTGGCATCGCCAGGAAATCGATTGATAATAATATCTGGTTGAAATTTTCTGATCACCCAAACTATATCTGCTAATACTTGCTTCCTATTCCAAAACTGAAGCGTTTCATCGAATGTTTTACTAAAACCAAATTCATAGGCGCTGCTAAAATATTGCTCGGCACCATCAATTCTTCTTGCGGCTAATAATTCTTGGGTTCTAATTAATCCCAATTCTATCCCCTGTTCTGGGCCAATTAAATTTTGCCCACCATCACCCCTGGTTAAACTTAAATAGGCTGTTCTAAAATTCCGCTCTTTTGCCAAATAAGGCAAGAAACTATTGTTTTCATCGTCCGGATGTGCTGCTATATAAAGCACCGAACCCAATACATTCAACTTTTTTAATTGCGCATAGATTTCAGCACTAGAATATCCTTGGGGCACTTGACCAATCAAAGGAGAGATGGAAACTGTAATTGCAAAGAGAAAACATGCAATTAAATGCTTATTAAACATAATTGGGTTTTGTGCTTAAAATAAAATGAATCATGTTCGTATAAAAAATAGACTGCCTATCATTTCGAATAAGCCTTGTTATTATTTTTTTGCCAAAAATTGTTTGATTTGTTGATGAACAATATTGCTTAACGGCACATTGGGCATTCTTAGATAATTATCAATTAAACCTTGTTCTACCATAAATGCTTTTACACCTGCAGGATTATTTTCTACAAACATCAAATCATAAGCTTCTATCAATTGGTCGTTGATTTGTTTGGCGGCTTTGTAATTTTGTAAGAGGCATGCTCTTACCATATTTCCAAATTCTTTTGGATATGCATTGGCGGCAACACTAATTACTCCTTCCATTCCACAAGCCATTTGAGGAAGCGCTAAAGCATCGTCTCCACTAACTACTAAAAAGTCCTGTGGTTTATCCCTTAATATTTGCATACACTGAGACATGTCTCCGCTAGCTTCTTTAATACCAATAATATTTTCCACTTCATTGGCTAACCTTAATGTAGTAGCCGCTGTCATATTTCTTCCTGTTCTGCCAGGAACATTATACAAGATTACTGGTTTAGTAGCAGCTGCTGCCACCATTTTATAATGCTGATAAATTCCTTCCTGTGAAGGTTTATTGTAATAAGGCGATGCACTTAAAATGGCAGTTGCTTTTTCCAAAGGAAAATGCGTAAGATCATGGATTAAATCGGCGGTATCATTACCTCCAATACCAACAACAATTGGTAATCTTGCAGCAACTCTATCATATGTAAAGTTGAGTATCTCTATCTTTTCTGTATTATTTAAAACAGGAGTTTCGCCAGTTGTACCTAAACTAACAAGATACTCAACCCCACCATCAATCATGGCATCAATCACTTTACCCAATGCATTAAAATCGATGCGATTGTCTTTTGTAAAAGGCGTAATCAATGCTACCCCTGTGCCCCTTAACTGTTGTTGTGTTGTCATCTTCCCTATTTAAATTTATACGCCGTTAATATTCATTTGTTATGCCGTAGTTTCTTCCCAGAAACCCATTTTACCATATTTCTCAATTCGGTCATTAATGCGTTCTTGTGGCGTTTTATTCCTTAGCTCTTCAATTGCTTTTACAATATGACTCTTTAATAGATCAGCTGCTGCTTGATAATCCCAATGAGCACCTCCTGCTGGCTCATGAACAATCTCATCAACCAATCCAAATCCTTTCATATCAGTTGCTGTTAGTTTCAATTGTTCTGCAGCTATTTCTTTTTTATCCCAACTGCGCCATAAAATAGAACTACAACTTTCGGGAGAAATAACGGTATACCAAGTATTCTCCATCATCAATACTTTATCTCCCACGCCAATACCCAATGCACCTCCACTAGCTCCTTCGCCTATAATTACAATAACCACAGGTACTTTTAAGCGAATCATTTCATAGATATTGCGAGCAATCGCCTCTCCTTGACCTCTTTCCTCTGCTTCTAGCCCCGGAAATGCTCCTGGAGTATCTATCAAGGCAATTACAGGCTTATTGAATTTTTCGGCCAATCTCATCAATCTAAGTGCCTTTCTATAACCTTCTGGATTAGCCATCCCAAAATTGCGTAATTGACGCATTTTAGTATTCGCTCCTTTTTGCTGACCAAGAATCATTACTGTTTCTCCATTAAGCTGAGCAAAGCCCCCAACCATGGCTTTATCATCTTTTACATTTCGGTCTCCATGTAATTCTAAAAAATTAGTACACATATTGTCTATATACTTCAATGTATAAGGCCGATCAGGATGTCTACTCAACTGAACCCTTTGCCAAGGAGTAAGGTTAGCCGTAATTTCTGTTCTTTTTTGTATGATTGATTCTTCTAATTGAATCAAAGTAGCAGAATAATCTATTTTGGGATTTTTTTCTGCAAGCTTTTTGATATCATCGATTTGTTCGTATAATTCCTTGATAGGCTTTTCAAAATCAAGAAATTGTCTATTGGGGTATTGAGGCATTTTTGTTGTATTAAGTAAGTAAAAATAGGGATTGCATTTTTTTTGGAAAAGATTTGTTTGAAAAAGGTGTTTCCCCTTATCTTTGCCATCCGAAAAATAAGACCTTGGTTTTGTTTTGAGGAAACGGATCGGTAGTTCAGTTGGTTAGAATGCCGCCCTGTCACGGCGGAGGTCGCGGGTTCGAGTCCCGTCCGGTCCGCAAAAGCCCTTAACTTTCAATGAGTTAGGGGCTTTTTCGTGTCCGTTACACTGTGGTTACACACTTTTCTTCAAAAAATCGAATCACCTATTCTATAATTAGATTTGATGAAAAAAATATACTGCTCAGTACTGTTCATATGGCTTAGCGCTTTCTTATTGCTTTCTCCCACAACACAGATTGTTTGGTAAAAAAGTACCTATATGCGCCTGCAATCATTGCATAATTGATTAAGCAGAAATAGTAAGGAATAAAAAAAGCTTTGAATGCTAGTTTTGTTTTTTGCTTTTCTACAACAAAACCTATAATAGCAACTACATAAAATACCAATTGCAGTAGAAATACTAGCCCATACACCGAATAAATAGATTTTTGTTGAAGGATAACTGTATTCAAAAAAAAGGCCAATACCATTATAGCAGGTGTAACCACCCACCTAAGTACACGATGACTAATAAATTTGAATGTTAATATGGGATTTTTAAAAGGAACCAATAATCGCCACAATCTTATAGTCGATTGAATTCCACCAGCTGCAATACGAATTTTTCTTTTCAATTCTTCTTGGGTATTAGCAGATGAAGTTTCTAAAGCAAATGCCTCCGGCTCATAAACAACTTTATACCCTTGTAAAACAATATTTATAGAAATCATGAAATCATCGAGTATTGTATCTGATTCTACGGGTTGATATAAGGAGCTACGAATACTATACAATTCTCCTGCAGCACCAACCACAGTATGCAATGCAGATTCCCAATGCTTTAATTTCGATTCATATTTCCAATAAAACCCTTCTCCGGCTGTTGCATCGGATTGATCTTCGATAAATACCCTTTTCTCACCGGCTACTGCTCCAACTTTTGGATCGAGATAATGCCTACAAATATTAATCAGTGCTTCTTTATTTACCATTGTATTTGCATCAGTAAACACCACCAGCTCTGTTTCAATTTCACTCATAGCCCTATGAACAGCGGCAATTTTACCATTCCTTTCATTTAGGTGCATACCCTTGATTAATGGATACTTTGCAACAATAGAAGCTGTTTCATCAGATGAGCCATCGGTGATGAATATGTATTGAATGCTTTCCTTAGGATAGATTAGTGCTAAAGTATTGATTATTTTTTCTTCAATAATATAAGCTTCATTAAATGCAGTAACAATTACAGTAACAGAGGGTCTATAATTTGTACTGATGCTAGTTTTTTTGCCCCATATAAAATAATTGATTTTTTTTAAGCCATATAGCAGTAATCCATAGCCAATGAAGGTATAGGCAATTACAACAACTATCAACCAAAAAGAAAAAATCATGCTTCAAATTTAATACGTAAAAAGTACAACTTATACAATACAGAAACAATTCAATTCAATAGCTGTTAACCAATGAAAAGGAATTTCCAAAAGACTTAAAAGGATGATTGAACTTTAAACTATTGTTTGTAAATTGACAACCCAGCTAATAACCATAAACATGAAAGCAATTCTTTGTAAAGCATTTGGCCCCCCAGAAAGATTGGTACTAGAAGAATTGGATCTTCCATTACCCTCCCAAAAAGAGGTATTAATAGAAGTATATGCATGTGGCGCCAATTTCCCTGATGCCTTAATTATTCAAAATAAATACCAATTTAAACCCAATCTTCCATTTTCGCCCGGAGGAGAAGTTGCAGGAATTGTGAAAGCCGTTGGAGAAAAAGTAAGCAATTTTAAAGTAGGCGACAAAGTATTGGCATTAAGTATTTGGGGAGGATTTGCAGAAGAAGTGATTGTAGATAACGCTAGGGTATTCCCCATGCCTACTTCCATGTCGTTCATTACAGCAGCATCTTCGCTTTATACTTTTGGCACTTCTTATCATGCACTAAAAGATCGTGGGCAATTAAAAAAAGGAGATACCATACTGGTTTTAGGGGCAGCCGGAGGTGTTGGCATAGCCGCAGTAGAATTAGCTAAATTAATGGGGGCAAGGGTAATTGCAGCAGCCTCTTCGGATGAAAAATTAGCTCTTTGTAAATCAAAAGGTGCGGACTATTGCATCAATTATTCCAATCAAGATTTAAAATTGGCAATCAAAGAAATTACCCAAGGCCAAGGTGTAGACATTGTTTATGACCCTATTGGCGGAGCCTTAGCAGAATCTGCACTCAGATCAATGGCCTGGAATGGAAGATATTTGGTAGTGGGTTTTGCTTCTGGAGAAATCCCTCAATTGCCTTTCAATTTAGCGCTATTAAAAGGATGCGCTGTAGTAGGCGTTTTTTGGGGAAGTTTTGCAGAACGTGAACCTGCAAATAGTTTAAAAAATTTTGGGGAGTTGCTTAATTGGATGAGAGAGGGTAAAATTGCACAACCCATTCATAAAATTTATTCATTGGAAGAATCACCGATGGCAATACTTGATTTAATGGAAAGAAAGGTTTTAGGAAAAGCAGTGGTGCAGGTTAGAGAAGAGCCCCCTATCCAAAAAATTAGATCAGCAGAAGCAGGTACTGAAACCAAACAAAAGCCAATCGATACCGAGCTTATATCCAAAATTAATATCCATGGAATTGCTGATATCAAGAATCATATTGGAGCAACTGCGGGTCCAACAAAATGGCTTAAACTAACTCAAAAAATGATTAATGATTTTGCAGCTTCTACCCTAGATTTTCAATGGGTACATTTAGATACTGAAAAAGCAAAACAATTTTTACCAGGAGGAAAAACAATTGCGCATGGATATTTAACAATGAGTTTGGCTTCTCAGTTTTTTTATGAGATCATTTTTATTGATAATGTTCAAACATTTTTTAATTATGGCATCAACAAAGCAAGATTTATATCTCCAGTTCCGGTAGATAGTGAGATTCGATTAATTGCCAAACTCAACAGTGTTGAGGAACAACCCAATGGTTCTGTAAAATTATTTTTGGGATGCACCATAGAAATTAAAGGAGCTGAAAAACCAGCATATGTTGCAGAATTAATTAGTATTATATTTTAAAAACAACTCTATGCGTTTAAAAAATAAAATTGCCATCATAACAGGTGGAGCAGCTGGAATTGGAGCAGCCACTGCTGAACTATTTGCACAAGAAGGCGCCACCGTTTTTATATGGGATCAATCAGATCTAGGCGAAGCATTTGCAGCAAACTTAAGAAGCAAGCAACTGGCAGTTTACTTTACAAAATTATCTGTAACAGATAAGCTTGCTATTGAATCTGCTGTAAATGAAATAATAAAAAAACATTCCAGAATAGATATACTCATTAATAATGCAGGAATTACAAAGGACAAAACCCTATTAAAAATGCAAGAGGAAGAATGGGATAAAGTATTGACAATAAATCTTACAGGTGTTTTTAATTGTACACAAATTGTAGCCCAGCATATGAAAAATCAGCAATATGGAAGAATTGTTTCTGCTTCATCCAATGTTGGATTAAGAGGCAATTATGGGCAAACCAATTATGTGGCAACAAAATCTGCCATCATTGGAATGTCGAAAGTATGGGCATTGGAACTAGGCAGGTATGGAATCACTGCCAACTGCATTGCTCCTGGTTTTATTGAAACTCAAATGACTGATGCAATTCCTGAAGAACTGAAACAAAAAATGATTCCGATGATTCCAAATGGTCATTGGGGAAAACCAATTGATATAGCCTATGGATATTTATATTTGGCTTCCGATGAAGCCTCATTTGTAAATGGAATTTGTTTAACCATCGACGGCGGCTCGGCACGCTAAATCAATAACTTTATAATTCATAACTCATAATTCATATTTCTTAATTAACATTTCATAATTCATATTTCATAACTCATAATTCATAAATCTATATGGCCCGTTACACCAACATGGACTTTCTAAAATTTTTATTGTTTGAGGTTCATCCAATAAAAGATTTATTTCAATACGAACGATTTGCACATCTAGATGAAGAACAAGCTTGGATGATGATTGAATCGGCCAAATTATTAGCAGATCAAGAAATGGCTCCATTTTTTAAAGACATGGATGAAAACCCTGTTAAATATGATGGCAATGGAAATGTTTTAACACATCCATGTTTGAAAAGAATTATAACAGAATCAGCTTCTCAGGGATGGATAGGCGCAAGTGCCAATTTT
>JBILRH010000041.1:0-12902 GCA_044372715.1 Sediminibacterium sp.
TCATGTAATGCACCCAGAATCGAGAAAATTTTATCAATTAGAAGAAATGTGGAGCGATGCTCCACAACAATTGCACGATGTATAATCAGTTCTAAACAATTCATCTACTAAATGTATTATACTAAGTAGCATTAAGCAATACCAATGAAAAAACCGCAACCGAATAAGATGATACCCGAAAAAGGAGATAGCCCTAAAAAAGGCCCAAAATTTAACATATACTGGATTTACGCAATCATTGCTGTGATATTATTATCAGCACAGTTTATGCGTTTCTCACCCGATCTTACTAAAACCAGTGAAAGAGAATTCTTTGATAATATGTTGGTACAAGGAGATGTAGAACGAATGGATATTGTTAAAAACAAAGAACGCATTCGAGTTTATATCAAAACAGCCAGCTTATCGAAAGATTTCTATGTTAAAAAATTCAAAAAAGACCTAAGCAAAGAAAAGTCCAAAGTGAATGGAGTTCCTTTATTTGAGTTTGAAGTAACCGATATCAAAAGTTTTAAAGAAGAGCTAAAAGATATTTATACTGCAAACCCAACAATTGCTAGGGTTCCAGAAAATCCTATTTCAGATCCAGAATGGTTTGGGCCAATATTCAATACAGTACTTTCTTTATTATTTATTGTTGGAGCATGGGTTTTATTAATGCGTAAAATGGGCGGCGGCGGCCCAGGAGGTGGCGGTGGCCCAGGAGGTATTTTCAATATCGGAAAATCGAAAGCTACCTTATTCGACAAAGGTGCTAAAGTAAATATCACTTTCTCTGATGTTGCTGGTTTAGATGAAGCCAAAGTTGAAGTAATGGAAATTGTTGACTTCCTCAAGAACCCTAAAAAATATACATCACTAGGTGGTAAAATTCCAAAAGGGGCATTATTGGTTGGTCCTCCGGGAACAGGTAAAACCTTATTGGCAAAAGCAATGGCCGGTGAAGCGCAAGTACCTTTCTTTAGTTTAAGTGGAAGTGATTTTGTTGAAATGTTTGTAGGAGTTGGAGCAAGTAGAGTAAGGGATTTATTTAAACAAGCCCGTGAAAAAGCGCCTTGTATCATTTTTATTGATGAGATTGATGCAATAGGAAGAGCCAGGGGAAGAAACGCCATCATGAGCAACGACGAAAGAGAAAATACATTGAATCAGTTATTGGTAGAGATGGATGGATTTGGAGGTGATACAGGAATTATTATTCTTGCAGCAACCAATCGTCCGGATGTGTTAGATACTGCATTGTTGAGACCAGGAAGATTTGATCGTCAGATATCCATTGATAAACCGGATGTAAAAGGAAGAGAAGCAATATTAAAAGTACACTTACAACCAATTAAGGTTTCTGAAACCTTGGATTTACATAAGTTGGCAGAACAAACACCTGGTTTTGCAGGTGCTGATATTGCCAATGTCTGTAACGAAGCTGCATTGATTGCCGCTCGTAAAGGAAAGGAAGCTGTTGATATGAGCGATTTTCAAGATGCAATTGATCGTGTAATTGGTGGTTTGGAAAAGAAGAATAAAATCATCGCTCCACACGAAAAAGCAATTATTGCTTACCACGAAGCCGGACATGCAGTATGCGGTTGGTTTTTAGAACATGCATATCCTTTATTAAAAGTAACTATTGTACCAAGAGGTACAGCTGCATTGGGTTACGCGCAATACACACCCACTGAGCAATATTTGTACAATACCGATCAGTTAATGGATCAAATTTGTATGACATTGGGTGGCAGAGCAGCAGAGGAAATTTTCTTCGGAAAAATCTCCACTGGAGCTGCAAATGATTTACAGCAAATCACGCGTATTGCATACAGTATGGTTACTGCCTATGGTATGAACAAAAAAGTAGGGAATGTAAGTTTTTATGATCCTACACAAGAGAATACATTTACTAAACCTTTCTCAGAAGAAACCGGAAAGATTATAGATGAAGAAGTAAGAGGAATTATAGACAATGCTTATCAAATTACGCTGGATTTATTAACCGCCAAAAAACACGAAGTAGAAGTATTGGCAAAAGAATTATTAGACAAAGAAGTGTTGCATAAATCTGATGTTGAATTATTAATTGGTAAGCGTCCTTTCGAAGAGAAAAAATTATTAGAGATAGAGCCTGAATCTATTGTAGTTCCTGGTGCGGAAATACATGTTGCGCCAAAAACCGAAATTTCAGAAGAGGGAAATATCACCAATGACGAAACACCTTTAAATTAATAATGTCAGCAGCGAAATTAAATATTTTAAAAAAAATAAAACAGGCACTTGTTCATAAAGTGCCTGTTCCCTTTTTTGATAATCAAGCCACCAATAACACTGTTTTTCAACCTTCTAAACAAGAGTTGGAAATAGCATTTGCAGCTAATTTTTCCGGACTGCAAGGAAGGTTTTCGTATTGCGCAGATCAAGCAGAATTGGTAGCACAGCTTGGAATATTATTTGAATCAAGGGGTTGGGAAAATATTTATTGTAGAGAGGAAGAGATCAAAGCGAATTTTTCTAAACACCATTTATCCATCACTTATTTCAACGATTTATCTCAATGTGATGTAGCTATAACAGGTTGTGAGTTTTTAGTAGCAAGAACGGGCAGTATTTTATTAAGCAGTGCACAGCAAAGCGGGAGAACGGTTAGTGTATATGCTCCTGTACATATTTGTATAGCAAGCACTAAACAGTTGGTGTATGATATAGACGACTCATTGATGCAGTTAAGGGATAAATACAATACTGCATTTCCAAGTATGGTCAGTTTGGCCTCAGGGCCAAGCAGAACGGCTGATATAGAAAAAACATTGGTAGTTGGAGTTCATGGACCTAAAGAAGTATTTTGTTTTCTCATAGATGAATGATAAATTCAATGTATGGAACAAGCGATTCAATATCTATTTGTTTATAGTTCTCTCAGAAGCGGATTTCAACATCCTGCTTATGCCTATATCAGAAATTATTTTATATTAGTAGAAGAAGCTACAGTGAAAGGGAAATTGTATAATAAAGAAACCTTGATTGTAGGAGTTCCTACAGATGAGGACTTTTACATCAAGGGAGAATTGTACCATATCAAAGAACCTTCTCAACTTTCATGGGCATTGGCTCAGTTAGATGATTATGAAGGAGTTCAACAGGATGAAGATGATGCCGCCATGCCCCCATTGTATAAAAGAGCAATTACTACTGTTTACTACAATAGTAAATCTTGTGAAGCTTGGGTTTACTGGTACAATAGAACTATTTCCAGAGGTCAATTAATTGAAAGCGGAGATATGTTAGACTATTTGCAAAAAAAGAAATAATCAAGCATGCTCATTAGCCCAGAAAAAAAAATATATTTTCTTTCCGATTTTCATTTAGGTGCACCTAATACTGCTGCAAGTATATTAAGAGAGCAAAAAATCATTCAATTTCTCGATGAAATAAAAGATTCGGCCGCTGCTATTTTTATTGTAGGAGATATGTTTGATTTTTGGTACGAATACAAACATGTAATTCCAAAAGGATATGTGCGATTATTAGGCAAACTCGCATCTATAACAGATGCAGGAATTCCCGTTCATTTTTTTATTGGTAACCACGATATGTGGATGAGTGGGTATTTCGAAAATGAATTAAATATCCCAGTTTACCATGAGCCAAAAATATTTACTTGGAATAATAAACGATTTTATATTGGTCATGGAGATGGCTTAGGTCCTGGAGATTATGGATATAAATTGATTAAAAAAGTTTTCAGAAACCCTATTTGTAAATGGCTATTCGGATGGCTGCATCCAGACTTGGGAATTGGGTTAGCTAATTATTTCAGCAGAAAAAGTCGCGAAAAAACAGGTTCCGGAGATGAACATTTTTTGGGAGAAGAAAACGAATGGTTGATTGTTTATTCAAAAGAAATTCTGCAAAAAGAGCATTTTGATTATTTTATTTTTGGACATAGACATTTACCCATCGATTTTAAATTATCTGAAAAAACCAGGTATATCAATTTAGGCGATTGGATCAGCAATTTTACTTATGCAACCTTTGATGGTTCAAATTTGCAATTAATTAAGTACCAACAATAAGAGGCTATTACTAGAGGTTTTCTCTGAGAATATCCGATTGCATTGCAATTTAATTTTTAGAACTTAGGGAAGACTTTAATTCTAATAAAAATCCCTTGAAATCTGTTAATGCTCTAACCAATTGAGTTTCCGTGTCAATTTTACCTTTGTTGTTTTTTAAATAACTTTTTGCCCCTTCAATAGAAAACTTGCGTTGTCTCAATAGAAAATAAATTAATTCTAGATTTTTAATATCCTCAACTCTGAATAATCGATCGCCTTTTCTTGTTTTGCGGGGTTGTAAAATATCAAATTCATTTTCCCAATACCTAAGCAAAGAGGTGTTTACTTTAAACCATCCGGCTACTTCACTAATAGAATAATATAATTTTTGTTGAAGTGTTGCTTCATCTGGTATTTCAATAAGGTCTATGGTTGCATTGATTTCCTTAAATGATTTTCTTCCTCTCTTGGTTTCAGATTTTACCGTTTCTTTAGCAGGTGAAACTGATTTTACTTTTACTACTATTTGCTCATTTGAATAAACGATTGGCTCAACTGAGGATATTTGAGCCGGCGCCGCATCTTCCTTCAGTAGTTCTATCGAACCAGTATTTGTAGTTCTTGCTGGCTGTTTGGTTTTTTTTGCAGGAGATGGGTTTTCCATAGGCATCCCAAAAAGATCCAATTGTTGTATTATTTTTGCCATATAATAAAATTAGCACCATTTTCTTGTTGACAGGCCTAAAATTAGCACGAGTGGATAAGATGTAAGTATCTTGCCTTTTAATCATTATGAAACCAATTCAATCTATCGTTGTATGTGGAGCCGGTACTATGGGTAGCGGTATTGCTCAAGTAGCCATTCAGGCAGGTATAAAAACCATTCAGTTCGATTTAAGTGAAACTGCTTTAGCAAAAAGTAAAGTTCAGATTCATACTCAAATAAATCGATTGGTAAAAAAGGGTAAAATATCCGAGGCCGAACAAAACCATATTTTAGAACTAATTCATTTTTCTTCTGATATAGCAGATTGCAAAGCAGATATAATTATCGAAGCAATTATTGAGAAAAAAGATGCCAAGATTGAGTTATTCAACAAGATTGCAGCATTCAACGATCCAACCACCATTTTTGCCACAAACACTTCATCTATTAGTGTAAATGAGATTGCTGTTGGATTGAGCAACCCTTCTATGTTGGTAGGGATGCACTTTTTTAATCCTGCACCAATCATGAAATTGGTTGAAGTGATCAAGGGCCATCAAAGTTGCTCAACAGCAATAGACAGGGTGATTGCATTAACTAAAACCATGGGGAAAGTACCAGTTCTTTGTAAAGATGCTCCTGGTTTTATTGTAAATAGAGTAGCTCGTCATTATTACTTAGAAGCAATGGAGATGGTTGATAAAGGGTTAACCGATATAGAATCTGTAGACGCAATTATGGAAGCAACAGGTTTTAAAATGGGCCCCTTTAAATTGATGGATTTAATTGGTATGGATATTAATTACAGTGTAAGTAATATTGTTTGGGAAGCATTGGGAAAACCAGAGCGTTTAACGCCATCTCCATTACAAAAAGAAAAAGTAGACAAAGGCCTCTTGGGTAAGAAAGCAGGGGAAGGATTTTATAAATATTAGGTTATAAAGGGTTAGAGCCCAATCGTTACTTCATTATCCCAATTACCCCTTACCGTAAATACTTTTGAAATAAGCCTTACAATTTCTGGTTGCTTTTTTATTTCCCCAAAAGATCCTGGATCCCAAATACCATTTTGATTGGTATCGTATAAAATCCTTAAATCATAACTGCCAGGCTTGTATAATTTTCTAATCAATTCATAGGAAGTAAGCGGAATTGATTCTACAATATTATCCGATTCTACTAATTGTAAAACTGGGTGCTTAGAAAGATTTAAATTGGTAAACCTCAATTTGATACTGCCATAATCTGCTTCTTTCTTGGTAATAAATCGAATGGTATCTGATTTTGGCAATGTAATTCCACTTGTATCAGCTATAGCATCTTTTTGAATAACTATTCTAAAGGAACTCAATTCTTTCCATGGGTAAATAAAACGTACAATAGTTTTGCTGGTATCTAATTCAATTCGATAACCTTTTAAAGGCTTATAATTACTATCACAGAATGCTATTTTACTGCTATCAATTGATTGAAGCTTTTTGTTAAAACTTAAATTTAAATTGCTTAATAAATCTTGTTGGCCGCCGACGAGATCTGCAACATATTTTAATCGTTTATCTTCCTTTGTATTTTTGCCAGCTGTTTCTGTTGGATTGGTTGTTTTTTCAACTCTTTTAAATGCTTCATAAGCATATAAAGTATCATAAGGAGTGTTATTGCTGATTACTAAATTATCCAATTTAAAGGCAAATAGTTTAGTGCTATCATCATATTTTTTGGAATAGTCATTGGGTAAAACATATACCCTGAAGGTGCCGGCTGATAAATTGGTAAAGCTAAATTCGCCCTTACCATTGATTCTAGTGTAATAACGAGGCCTTTCTTTTACAATGGCAGAATCATTCAAATTATTGTGTAAAATAACAAGCAGTGTAGTATCTACTTTACCCTTTTCGGCTAAGTAAACACGGCCTTTGTAACTATAGTTGTCAATGGTTTTTCCGGTTGAAAAAACATAAGAAAAATTCCTTAAAATATTTCCCTCATTTACATCTTTTATGGCTTCACCAAAATGAAGCGAATAAGTGGTATTGGGGTCGAGTGAATCTTTTATTTTGATATTAATGGTTCTTAATTTATTATCTACTAATGGATTGTTTTTAATAGTAGGCGATACAATTAGATTTTCATTTATATTCTGAAGGATTATATACTCATTAAAATTGAGTGTTATTAATTTTGGATTTACATTAACGGCAGAATCTTTTGGTAAAGCAGATATTAATTTTGGTGGCAAACTATCTCTCGGACCTCCACCTGGTGGAATGATATTGGCACAAGAACTTATATTGATGCATATTCCGTAGCATAATGCAAAAACAAACAACTTGATTAATTGAAATCGGCATTGAGTCATAGATAATGCAAACATAATTCTTTCAATTAATTCAATTCAACATTTTCTCCATCCTCATCCAATTCATGTAACGCAATAGCCAATTGATTGGTTTTTACAAAATTACACCAATGACAATCTGGTTTCCCGCAACCCGTATAAAACTCTCTAGATTGAATATTTTGCCATACTTCTTCAATTTGATGCGTTACTGTTGCAATGTCTTCTGGAGTAATTACCAATTTGATTTTTTGGTATTCTTTTTTCTTATTGGGTTCAATAAAATCAAATTCCGAACTTACTACTTGCCAAGATTTTTGGTCATAATTGTCAACTAGAATTTTATAAAAAACTGCTTGACGCCAATAATCACCACCATTTGGATATTTTTCATTGGGGGGCAATAGTTTTTCTTTGGCTTTTTCGATATCCCCAGTTTTATAATCCACCACATTTACCGCTTTGCCATTAAATTCAATTTTATCTAATTTCCCTTTCAATGGAACTCCATTCACCACTACATTTTTAATGGTTCTTTCAATTACTACTATTTTATTCCACTCATTTAAATAGGCATTGTAATAATTTTTAAGCACTTCTTGTCCGTACTCCATTCTTCTGGCAAACTGCTCTTTCGTAAAATTTTCTCTATGCCTACGCATATACCATTCAAAGTCGCCAATAAATTGCTTCAATTCCGGAAACTGTTCTTTTTCCTGCATTAGTTGAAATAATTTTTGCAATGCAAAGTGAACAGCAGAACCAAATTCTGTTGATTCAGATTTACCTGATGGAACCCGAACCAGATTATTAAAATAAAACTGTAAAGGACATTTTAAATAATTATTCAGTGCTGTTACATTCATTACAAATTTATCGAGTAGCCGGTTGATAAAATCTGCTTCTACTCTTTCTATTTCTGGCTGCAACGTTTTCTCAAAAGCCAAAGCGCTGAAATGGCTAATTGTTTCAATTGGAATTTTCATTCTTTCTATTGCTAAATGATGTTGTTCTTGAATTTCAGCAATGAATAAAGAGGGCTCTAAAGGCTTTCCATCATTTTTATAATTACTATAAGAAATGGCCAATTGTTTTTCTGCCCTTGTTATGGCAACATAAAACAATCTCCTTAATTCTTCCTGATCCGAAATGGTTGGTTGAGAACTAAACAATGTATCAGGCATTGAATAACCACCACCTGGTTTTCTTTTCTTTTCCCAAAATGCAGCGTTGGCGCCTACTATAAAAACATATTCAAATTCTAAACCTTTAGAGCCATGGGCAGTTAGTAAATTTACTCCTTTGTCGTTTCCACTTACTTGAACCAATGGCAAACTAATGGATTCTTTTTCCATTAATTCGATCACAGTAACCAGCTCTTGTAAACTTAATAAGGGTTTTCTCCTTGTTTCTTCCTTTAAAAAATTAAAGAAACCTGTTAAAATTTGAAGTAACCAATGTTTTTCCTGGTGTTGCATAATGTAGGTTAATACACCAGCTTTTTGAATCACATTTTCAAATAAGGTTTGAAGGGTTTCGTTAGAAACATCAGTAATCAATTCTTCCAAAGCGTTACTCAATTCTTTTATCCCTTTAATTGGAACGGCAAATAAGTCTTTGGGTGGTAGGTTGGCATGGTTGTAAACATATTTTCTCAATGAAATTTTATCATCACCAAATCGTTTATCGGCAACTGCCGAACTCATTTTGGCAATTTCAATTGCTGGAATTCCAAACCATTCAAAATGCATGATCTCAAATAACATCTCATCTCCACCATAAGGAACATCATGTTCAGCTGCTAAATATTTTAACAGTAGAATCATTTTCTGCGCAAGTGGCAATTGTAAAATATTCAAATTGCGTTTGCTGTATACAGGAATATTTTTTTGTTTAAAATATTGACTTAGCTCTTCACCGTATTTATTCTCCTTATAAATAACAGCTATTTTTCCAGGCTCAATTCCTTTTGCTAATAATTCTTCAATTTCAATTGTTAGATGAATCATTTCCTGATGTTGGGTTTCGTATTCTCTCAACAAAGGAGCAGCAATAATTGAACTGATTTTTGAATTAGATGCTTGTAAATTTTTGGAAAGCCCATCAATTTTTTTCACCAAACGTTCCTCATTTCGATCAATCAATGTTTTGGATACATCTAGAATGGGTTGAGTAGATCGATAATTATTGGTTAGTACTATAGTAAGCAAAGACGATGCGTATTTACCAGCGAATTGCTCCATGTTTTCGATATTCGCTCCCTGAAAACGATAGATACTTTGATCATCATCTCCTACAACAAAAATATTGGGCTCATCCCAAAACCCAGTAAGTAATGTTACAAGACTATTTTGTGTTCCACTGGTATCTTGGTATTCATCTACTAATATATATTGGTATTGTTCTTGGTATCTAGCTAGTAGCAATTTATTTTCTTTGAAAGCAGACAATACCCAATTAATCATATCATCAAAATCATAGCGATTTCGATTTTTCATCATTGCTTGAAATCGGTCAAATTCATTAACTGCTGCTCGCAGTTTTTCCATTTTCTCAATTTCTTCATCAATTTTATTTTGCTTTAAATCTCCTTTCTTAAACTGCTTATATGCTTTTTGATAAGTATATCCTTCTCTATTAGGTAGATCGGCTATGAATTCATCAATTGCTTTAATAATTTGGTCAGCATTCCATCCTTCTCTTTTCATATTACTGAAAAGCTGCTTCAAATTATTGATTTCAAAATATACATCTCCTCTGTATCTTTTAAGTGGATGATTTTTGGGAAATGAATCAATTAACTCTTTAAAAAGCTCAATGCTTTCTAATTCCGAAATAGGATCTAAAGCCGTTTTTTCGAATAAAGACAAATTATCTTGAATAATATCGTTGCAAAATGCATGAAAAGTATAAATATTCACTTTGTATGCATCTGGCCCAATAAACCCTAACAATCTTTTGCGCATGGCCATCACACCAGCATCTGTATAGGTTAAACAAAGAATATTCTCAGGTCTTGTATCAGTATCTAATAAAATCTTGCCAATCCTTGCACTTAAAATTTGTGTTTTCCCTGTACCTGGCCCAGCAATTACCATTACAGGCCCCTCTAAACTATCTACTGCTTTTTTTTGTGCATCGTTCAAAGACTTATAGATACCCTGAAAATGTGCTAATTGTTCTTGTTTTGTTGCCATACAATAAAGATACCATGAACCTTATTACTTAAAAACTGTTATTTAGTTAATCCTTTAATTATGTCTAGCGTATACAGTATTAAAACAGTTCAAAGAATACCTATTTCCCTTGAGCAAGCATGGGATTTTTTCAGCAAACCCGATAATCTAAAAGATATTACTCCTGATAATTTAGGGTTTAATATCGTGAGTAAACATCATGGAGACCGTATGTATGCAGGTCAAATCATTGAATATACGGTTAAGCCCATATTGGCAATTCCTTTGTATTGGATGACTGAGATTACGCATGTAGCTGAGCAACAGTATTTTGTTGACGAGCAACGCTATGGCCCATACAGCATGTGGCACCATCAACATCATTTTAAAGCCATCGATGGTGGTGTTGAAATGACCGATATTGTTCATTACAAACTACCGCTTTGGATTTTAGGCGATATCGCCAATACCATTATGGTCAAATCTCAGCTAAAAGGCATTTTTAATTATCGATACAAAGCTGTAGATGATAAATTCGGAAAATGGCCAGGAGCAGTAAATGAAGTGGTGTTTGGTTAATTAATTTGTTTTAGCGCACTCACATTATTATTTATATCAACAGTTGCTATACAAATTTTCATGCCATTTGCATCGGGCAGGTTGCTTAAATTTAGTAAAGCTGTTTTTTCTGAAATCAATAGTTGTACCAACTGACCATTGATAAATTTTACTTCTTTGTTGTTGGGAACAAGAAATACACCAAACCCTTTAATGCTTAAATTTCCGGAATAGCTTAACTGAAACTCATTCGAAGATTTTTTTACAATTATTGGTTGCTCAGGTGCATCATTATTGATCCAAGGCATAGGAGGTACCAATGCTGGATGATGGTAATAATTGTTTCTCAAGCTATCATTCCAACCATTGGGATTTTTCTCAAATGTTTTGCTACTGAAATAAATACTTCCTTGGGTGGTTTTGTATTTTCTGAGTTCATTAATTTGATCGGGCAATTCGTTTTTATTTTTCCAAGCATCATTGCTTCCTGCTCTGTAAATTCCCTGACCTACATAAATATGTTTACCATATCCATTATCGTTCCACCATTTAAGTAAAACATCGTAATCAGCTAATTTATGACCACGTTCCCAATACAATTGAGGGGTTACATAATCAATCCAGCCCTTATCTAACCACAATAAAATATCGGCATATAAATCGTCGTAATTGGTTTGACCTGCTTTGGTATCGCTACCCATCGGATCTTGAGATTTGTTGCGCCAAACGCCAAATGGGCTAATGCCAAATTTTACCCTTGGATTGGTTGCTCTGATAGTTCTATACAATTGAACGATAATGCTATCACAATTGCTTCTTCTCCAATCTTCTTTATTCAATTTCCCTCCATACGCTTCAAAAGTTTTTTGATCAGGAAATTCTTTACCAGCAATTCTATAAGGATAAAAATAGTCGTCCATATGTATAGCATCTACATCATATCGGGCAACAATATCTTTAATTACACGAACAGTATGTTCTCTAACAGCTGGTAGCCCAGGATTGAAATATTTTTTATCTCCATATACTACAAACCACTCAGGATGAAGTTTGGTAACATGTGTAGGTGCAACCGAAGATTTCAAGATATTGAATACTGCTCTATAAGGGTTAACCCAAGCATGAAATTCCATGCCCCTTTTATGGGTTTCAGTAATCATAAATTCTAGAGGATCGTAATAAGGAGTTGGAGCTAAACCTTGCTTACCTGTTAAATATTCGCTCCAAGGTTCGTATTGAGATGGATAAAAAGCATCACCAGCCGGACGAATTTGAACCACCATGGCGTTCATGCCATTTGCCTGATGCATATCGAGTAATCGTATATATTCTTCTTTTTGTTGAACTACCGATAAGCCCTTTTTACTAGGCCAATCAATATTTTCTACACTAGCCACCCATACACCCCTGAATTCATAATTGGGAGATTCTTGAGCATTTACAGTAGTGATTAATACGAATACAAAAATTGATAAACAGTATTTCATTTGTTTTTTCATAATTCAACGTATTTTAAATTATCCTTTTTCGCGCATTTTATCCAATAGTTGATTGAGTAAAACCACTTCAGTTTCATTTAATGTGTTTAATATTCCATCCAGTCTGGCATTTTCGTTATCTAACCTTTCTATTAATTGCAAGCCTTTTTTGGCAATATTTACATCTACCAAACGCTTATCTGTGCAAGATATTTTCTTTTCTACCAGACCTTTTAATAATAATCGGTCTACGATTCTGCTAGTATCACTCATTTTATCGAGCATCCGTTCTCTGATTTGTAAGGTGCTGAGTGGTTTTTTACTACCTCTGAGGATACGAAGAATATTGTATTGTTGAGGGGTGATACCCTCTTGTTGTAAAAAATCTTTAATTTTTTCATTGAGCCAATTGGCTGAGAACAACAAATTAACTGCAGCTTTTTGATAGTTATTTCTGAAAGATTGTTGTTGAATGTCTTTTTCAATACTCATATTAGTCCTCCCAAACACTTAAGCCCTCACTGCAATTAGCACAAATATCAATATTTCTTCTACTAGTCATCAGTTCTTTTCTAAACTGTTGGTAGTTTTGATTGTTCCAGG
>JBILRH010000042.1:0-12882 GCA_044372715.1 Sediminibacterium sp.
CCGCAATGACAGAACAAGCCATTTTAGTAGGCTGTTTAAAAAATGACGCTTCCGCTCAACGAGAATTGTACAATCGATACAGTCCGAAAATGTTGAGCGTATGTTATCGTTTTGGTCAAAACAGGGAAGATGCCGAAGACATGTTGCAAGAGGGGTTCATCAAGATCTTTACGCAAATTCATACTTTTCAAAACAAAGGTGCTTTTGAAGGATGGATCAGAAGAATCATCGTGCATACCTGCATAAATTTTTTAAAGAAGCACAAAAAGTTTAATGAAAAAATTGATTTAGATCATGCTGGTTATTTAGAGGTAAAAGAAGAAACAATGCCTTCTATCATGCAAGCAAAACAAATCATAGAATGTATTCGACTTTTACCTATGGGCTATAGAACTGTATTAAACTTATATGCATTAGAAGGATATAACCATAAGGAAATTGCTGAAATGTTGGATATAGAAGAGAGTACCAGCAGGAGTCAATTTACAAGAGCAAAGTCAATGTTAGAAATGATATTGGTGAAAAAAAGAATTATCGAACAACCAAAGGAAGATTATCAATGGTTAGCTGCTTTAAAAAAGTAGTGTCATTGAGCTGTTTATATGGAGTACAAGCAATACCAAGACGACGAATTTAAGCAATTCTTACAAGATGAACTGGGGCAGCATCGCATGTATCCGTCTGATCATGTATGGAATAATATCAGAACGGAGATTCATGGAAATCAAACCTGGCCAGCGCTTACATTCATTGCATTGGTTATTATTTGTGGTTTAGCCATCTCTACTTTATTGATGTCGCCTTCTGCTGAAAGAATTCAATCAATTGCCTCTTTGGCCATTAAACCAATTAAAAATACAGAAAGAACCAATCAGATTATTCCAAGAGAATCTACGGAATCTTATCTGGGCGTTATTGAGCCTCAACATATAACCGACTATACACTTACTTCAATTGCCAATAACCAGTTACAAGAATCAACTTATTTAGAGCAAGAAAATAGCAGCTCTCCAAGTACAGAGTGTACAGTAGAAATAGAAAAAAACAGTACTTCTACAAATGAAGTAAATAATTCAGTGGTTTTTCCAAAGAATGTAAATTCATTTACAGCAAATACAATTGCACCAGTTAACTTAAACACCATTTCTGCAAAAGAAGAAACTTTGGAATGGAAAGAATTACTGATTCCTAATTTACTAAAATCAATACCTGCCAATCAAACACCCATCGAGTTAGGAGAAGACTATTTGAAAAATACCTCAACAGCAATCAAAACAATTCCTTGGAAAAAACTATCAAAAGTTGGTTTTCAATTTTATATAACGCCTTCAAAGAGTTACCGCACACTTTCAGATGCTGCTGTTAAAGAAGTAATCCAACCAAGTACAGTGTCCAACACCAACACACAAAGTGTTCCATTGGGATTAAATTATTCTGCCAATGTAAATGATATTGTTCGTCATAGCCCATCAATGGGTATAGAACTTGGTTTTGCAGCAATGTATAATATCGCCAATAAACTAAAATTGAAAACTGGTGTTCAATTAAATGTTCGACAATATCAGATTGAGACTTTTAAAACAGCAACTAGCCTAAGCACTTTGTCTTTGATTAACAATAGTGGTATACAAACCATCAATTTGTTCTCCAACTACAATAACAATACCGGATTTAAAGCCGAGCAATTGAATAATCGAACTTATCAGGTTTCAATTCCTGTTGGTGTTCAGCTAGAATTAATTAAAGGAAATAAAGTTGGCTTAAACGCTGAAGCTTCTGTTCAACCTACATTATCCATCAATAACAGCACTTTTTTACTTTCCACAGATTATAAAAACTATACGGATGGAAATAGTTTTATTCGTAAGTGGAATATCAACACAAGTTTAGGAATCAACTTCTCCTATAAAAGTGGAGCCAATCTTTGGCAAATTGGTCCTCAAATTAGGTACCAGCATTTACCTACCTATTCCAATCAATATCCAATTGAGGAACATTTATTGGATTATGGTATTAGACTCGGAATCACTCGTCAGTGGAAATAGCCCAAATTTTGGATAGTTTTGCATTATGTACAAAATAGTCTTCCCTTTTTGCTTTTTGTTGTTGCTGGTGTTTTCTTGTAAATCAATAGGAGAAAAACAAGAGTCAGAAAAAAATGCAATGGCTGACACAGCTAAATTTTATCCAATTGATCAATTTGTAAAAGAACAAATACAACAGGTAGATTTAGGTGATTATATCATTCGGAAAACATTCACCAAAGATTCCGCTGAAAGCAATGAAACAATAGATAAAGATGCATTCATAAGGGAGGGGGGCATTGTTGTATCATTAGCAAAAGAATTTATGCTACACAAAGAATTGTACAAAGAATCAGTATTTCATGATTTAAGTACGGCCAGTTATACCATCAACTATACAGCAATAGATGTCAAAACTCCAATTCAAAGAGTGGATGTTTTATTGAGCGAAGAAACCAATATCATTAAAAGGCTTTTTATCAGAGAATTGGTTAACATGAACGGAGAAAAAGCATTTCGCCAAATAAGCTGGTTGGCCAACCGAAGTTTTCAAATCAGTTCTCCCATTAATAATAACGGGAAATTGATGGATGAACAGATGGTTATTAGTTGGGATAAAGCAAATAAGTAATGACAGCATCAACATTTCAACAAATAGCGCATACCATTCCCATCAATCCAGGTATTTACAAATACTTTAATCAAGAGGGCATTTTAATCTATGTGGGTAAAGCGAAAAATTTGAGAAAAAGGGTAAGCTCCTATTTTTCCAAAACATTTGTTGGATACAAAACACATGAGCTGGTTCAAAGGATAAACCGCATTGAATTTACCATTGTTGATTCTGAACAAGATGCTTTTTTATTAGAAAATGCATTGATCAAAGAATACCAACCTAAATACAATATCAATTTAAAAGACGATAAAACCTACCCATATATTGTAGTAAAAAAAGAGCCCTTTTCTCGGATTTTTTTGACTCGAAAAAAAATCAATGATGGCTCTGAATACATTGGCCCATTTACTTCTTCTGGAAGGGTAAGAGAGCTTATTGAATTTGTAAAACATTATATTCCTTTAAGAAATTGCAAACTGAATTTAACCGATCAAAATATTCAGAAAGGTAAGTTTAAAGTTTGCTTAGAATACCATTTAGGAAATTGCAAGGGACCATGCGAAGGGCTACAAACTGCTGCGGATTACCAAGAAGGTTTGGCCATGGTAAAAAATATTCTGAAAGGCAATCTTGGTTCTGTAATTCAACATTTTAAAGCGGAAATGCAAATACATATTGCTGCATTGGCATTTGAAAAAGCAGCTATCTTACAAAAGAAAATAGAACATCTAGAAAATTACCAATCCAAATCGGTTGTAGTAAGCAAGCATTTAACCAATCTAGATGTATTCTCTATTGTGAAAGACCATGATAATGCATTTGTAAATTATTTAATGGTTCAAAACGGCACCATTGTTCAAACCCATACGGTTCCTGTTGAAACAAAATTAGAAGAAACAGATGAAGAAGTATTGGCATTTGTAATTGGCAATCTCCGAACTTTATTTAATAGCATGGCCAATGAAATTGTTGTGCCTTTTCCGATAGACTATCCCGATCATTCAATCAGTATCACTATCCCAAAATTAGGTGATAAGAAAAAATTACTTGATCTATCGGTAAAAAATGTAGCCTATTTTAAAGAAGAATTAAGGAAGAAAAAAATATTGCATTTAGAAGGCAAGTCGGATATGGAAAAGAAAAAAGTTTTGTACGAATTACAAAACTATCTTCAACTGTCCGAAGTGCCGATGCATATTGAATGTTTTGATAATTCTAATTTTCAGGGTGCTTACCCGGTATCTGCTATGGTTTGTTTTAAAGAAGGAATGCCTTCTAAAAACGATTACCGAAAATTCAATGTAAAAACAGTAAAAGGTATTAATGACTTTGCAACCATGAAAGAAGTGGTTTATAGGCGATATAAGCGCTTGAAAGAAGAGGATGCAACTTTCCCTCAATTGGTTATTATTGATGGCGGTAAAGGTCAATTAAGTGCTGCATTAGAAAGTATCAACCAACTAGGATTAAATGGAAGAACTACCTTAATAGGATTGGCTAAAAACGAAGAAGAATTATTTTTTGCAGGAGATAGTGCTTCTATCAAATTGCCTTGGGATAGCGATGCTTTAAAATTGGTTAGAAGAATCAGGGATGAAGTGCATCGCTTTGGAATTGGTTTTCATAGAAACCAACGATCAAAGGGTACTTTTAAAAATGAGTTGGAGCAGATTGATGGTATTGGCCCTCAAACCATTGCACAATTATTAAAAATATTTCGTTCTGTTAAGAATATAAAAGCCCAATCCGAATCAACCCTCGCTGCTGAAATCGGGACTGCTAAAGCTTTACTTCTCATTAATTATTTCAAGACGCAATAGATTTTTGAGCAACTTCTATTTGGTCTGTTTCCAAATTTCGCTGCTGTTCCTTGCCTACTATTTTTCTCATTCGGCTACAATGAAAGAACTCGCCCCGCCAGGTCGGGGCTCAAACAACTTTCATTGTTACGCCTCATTCATAAAATAGCTTAACGGCGTGCCCAGATGCTCAATTTGAAATCCAGCCCACATTTAGTTGCTCAATGAGGAAATTAGCTCAAAATCATTAAAATGGGAGGGTAAAGCTATTTGCAGGTGGGCCTAAAAACAAAAAAGGGCCAGGATAAAAATCCAGCCCCGTTTTAAAATCCAATATCCTATGAAAAACCACTAACAAGTTAAAGAAATGTTATGATTTATCAATAAAAAAATGAACAAAAAACCAGGGGGCCTGATTTTTAATGAAAAAAAGGGAGCAAAAGCTCCCTTTTTAAATCGAATTACTTCTATTTAGTGGCATCTAATAAGCCCAAAGATCTTGCTCGTAGTTTAATATTTTTTGCTTGATATTTTCCCCCTCCAATAAACGGAATAGAGGGTCTTTTATCATAGCACTTAAAGATTTATCACCAGGATTATTAATGGATGATTTGATTATATAACTAGAAAAAATGCGGCTTTCGAATAATTCTTCCCAGGTCATTCTAGAAGCAAAATTCCTAGGATTGTACACTTCAAATTTGGTCAAAGTAGCGCGTATATCCGGATAATACACCCAAAAAAGTGTTCTTGGTAAAGATTTTCCAGCAACTACTTGTTTGGCTATAGGAGCAATACCAATTATTCTAGTAAACAATCTACTAGATTTTTTATCAAATACAACTTGCTCTTTAATTCTAAAAGTATATACGGAGTCTGGGCTAAATTTTGGTTTTTTAGTGATCACTCGCTCTACAGCTCCAGATACTGGATCTGGTACATCTACTGTGTCATAAGCTCCTCCAGTCATTGCCATTACCTGATTTACAGTTAACGGAATGGTAAATCGGTCATTGACTGCGTCGAAGGCAACTACACTGTCGTTCTTTATTGCACTTAATAATATGGAGAAAAAACGTTGGTCGCCATTGTCATCTTTTCCAGGATAAACAAAGGATTGATTGATTTTTTCTCTGCCATCTATTTCTCTCCAAACAAAATGACTAAACAACGCATCGTCATCTCTTAGATATTCATATTCTAGTGGTTTACGGTCTTTTGACTGACCGCGATCCACAACATAATTATTTCTCAAAGAGATTTCAGGCTTTACATCAAATCCGCCTTGTATAATTGTATCATAAGTACTATTCACAGCTCCTGAAACAGCATTTGTAGACGTTGATGGTGTAGCAATATTGCCTGGCCTGTATTTTGAAGAGCCTGTATTAGCTGGCATTTCTGTAATTACAGTGTCGGATGCAATAGCTGCTCCAGCATTTACATACTTTGAACTGCTTGCTCCTTTTTTAGCAGGAGTTGTAGTTTGTTTAGCAGCAGGTGTTTGCGCAGTTGAAGGCGCAGTAGTTTTTTGCTTTGGAGAAGCAGTTTTATACTTAGATTGCGCATTTAATTGTAATAAAACAAATGCAGCAATTCCTGTAAAAATCGATTTAAATACCATCTTTTGCATACACAGAATTATTGTAAGGTAAATGACATATTTTGATCCAGTACCCTTGTACCGCCTGGCCCAATTACTTTAATTTCATCAATCACTACTGTTGAACCAGCTTGACATCTTTTGAGTAAAGCAATGGCTTCTGCACTAAAATAAGCGCCATTCACTTCTGCAATACCAAAACCGCTTTCTTCAAATCCTTTACCAGTGCAAATCAAAGTAAATGACACCACGTCGTATTTAACACCTTCAAATACAAAGTCTTTTAGTTCTGCAGCCACTCCTCTTTGAACTCTGAAAACATTTGCAGGAACAGGTCCGCCAGATAAGCTACCTACTTTTGCTAACGGGTTCGGAACTCTTTTAACTGGGATCAATATTTTTTGGCTATTCTTTCCATCAGATGCAGAAACTGTTGCTGTACCTAAAGCAGTACAATTCACTATGTATTGTCCAGGACCTGATTTAGTAAAACTTACTCCATTTCCTTCAATGCTCACATTCACTTTCTCATCTCCACCCCCACCTGTAACGCTTAAAGGATTTGGTAACCCTTGGTAGAATACCCTGGTTTTATCGGTAGAAACCACCAATCCCGAAGGTACCCCTACAGTATATTTTATTTCTTTGGTAACGGATGCAGTTGTTCCATCGGGCTTTACAAAAGAAATATTCACTCTTTTCATTCCACTAGTGGTAGGTCTGAATTTGTATTCGAATGAACCATCTGGAGTTGGTGTTGCGCCCGCGCCATCTACCGATACATTTGGTTTAGAAGCGCTGTTAAAAGCTCCCACACCTGCATTGATAATGATCTCTTCGCCAGGCATAATATAACTGGCATTGGCATTGGCAATTGCCTGAAACTGATCGTAAACCAATTCAACTTCACCAATTTCTTTGTGGCAATATTCAACTACTTGAGCTTCGCTGTTTTTAATATCATTCTGGAACTTGCTTAAAATAGTAATACCAGCAACTGTTGGTGTCATATGAAAAAAGGAATAAGCCCATTCCTTGATTGCTTTTGCATCTTTTGCATCTGGAATATCCAAAGGCAATGTTTGTCCTACCTCTTTTGCAATATCCGGATCGATTGCTAACAATTGATCTTTAAATGATTTCAATTTAGCATACAAATCTTTTCCCTTTCCTTTTCCTTCTGGGGGATTAGATAAGAATAAGCGAGTTGCTGCATCTAAATCATCTTCTTTATATACTTCGTTTCCTTTTTCATCTTTAGACAAACCTGCTTCTTTTTTAAGCTCTAACTTTAAAGACTCTATATAAGCATAGGCATCATCAGCCAAGGTTTTTGCCTTCTGCGCTTTCGGATACCATTGTGCTGCTTTATCCCTAGTGGTTGGATCAGCCATTTTTTTCTCAAAAGATTTAAAAATCCCTTGATTCTTTTGCTCTACTATTCCACTGGCAGTAGTTAAGCTTTTGTCAACCGTTTTAAAAGCATTTAAAATCTCAGAAGATACATTCAATGCCAAAAGTGCTGTTAACACTAGATACATCATGTTGATCATCTTCTGCCGCGGTTCCTTGGGTAATGACATACTATCTTACGTTTATCAAAAAAATTTACAAATTAGTTTGTTTGTTCATTGAGTATGATTACTGTCTTCCCTGCATTGCAGTTAACATGCTACCATAAACTTGATTAAGCTTAGTCAAATTGCTTGCCAATGCAGCAATTTGTTCTTTTGCTTTAATCGCATCATCAGCACTTGCTGTCATTGCAACAGAGGCTTGATTCAATTTTCCATAAAACTGATTCAACGCTTTTAAGTGATTGTTGCTTTCTTGTAATTCCAACTCGTAAATAGTATTTAAAGAAGATAAGTTTTTGGTTAACCCTTGAACTTGTAAATGGAATTGCTTACCTATTTCTCCAGCTGAATTAAATCCTGCCATAGACTGAACAGCTCCATTTACAGCTGCAGTAACAGCACCCATTGCTGCGCTTGCTTCTTTAGACTTTGCAGAAAAATCACCAGTAGATTTAACCACATCTCCAATTTCACCCATCTTATCTACTGTTACACCTAATTTTTGGAAACCTGCACTTAGCTTGGCTAAATTGGTTGGCGTAATATCTGCTTCTTGCATCATTTTGTCTAAATTATTCAAAGCTGGATTTCCTACAGACTTTGTTGGAAGATGAACTTCATGATCATCTATTGCAGGGTATATTAGATAAAGAACACCGTATCCAACAAAGATCACTGCTTCAGTTCCCAATCCTATTTTAAGCATCAAATCTGCAATTTCTGTATGCAAAATTTTCTGTAATGCACCAAAGATTACCACCGCTGCAGCGATGGATACACCAACATCAAACCATTTTGTAACTTTAGGAGGAATTGCAGCAGCCATTTTTTTATTTTTTTAGTTTAAGAAAATTAAAATGTATCAATTAAAATTATTTTTTTCCTTTAGGAGCTAAATCAATTACACAACGAAATCCGATATAGGATTTAGCCGTGTCTTGGTATTCATATGATCTTGTGCTTACTTGTATCATATAAGCAATGTCTTTCCAACTTCCACCACGTACCACTTTTCTTTTCTCACGAGCGCGATCAGTATCTTTTGCATCATAGCGGATATCTGGGCTCATGTCGCTCATAAAATTATAGGCTCCTTCATAAAAATAAGATCCAGTCCATTCTGCAACATTGCCAGACATATTAAATAAGCCATAATCATTTGGCCAATAAGCATCGGCTCTAACAGTATAAAATCCCCCATCTTCTGCATAGTTTCCTCTACCTGGCTTAAAATTGGCCAATAAACATCCTTTTTTATTTCTAGGATAATAGCTTCCCCATGGATACATAGAATTGGTTCTACCTCCTCGAGCAGCATATTCCCACTCAGATTCACTAGGTAAACGATAATCTCCATCGCTGGCTAATTTTTTCTTTTCTAGGAAACTGTTTTGTAGGTGCGATCTCCAATGGCAGAAGGCCATTGCCTGTTTCCAGCTAACACCCACCACAGGATAATTGCCAAAAGCAGGGTGGTTAAAATACCTTTTAGTCATTGGTTCATTGTAAGAATAAGAGAAGTCTCTCATCCAAACCAAGGTATCAGGATAAACTTTTTGATCTCTTTTTATAAGAAAATTTTTACGAGGAGCCCCTGCATTTTCTCTTTTAGCAGCTTCATTTAAATCGAAATATTCTACTCTATACAATAATTTCTCTGGATCTATTTCTGGTTTGCCGTATAAACGATTATCTGGTGCTAAATTTAACTCGTTGAGTTTTTCAACAGTATTTTTATCCCATTTAATGGTGGCTACTTTTTTCCAATCCACAGCCATGGTATCATCTGCTTTATTAATGCCTTGGCCAAATAAAATTTTAAAAGCTAGAGAGTCGCGTGTCCAATTAATGAATTGACGATACTGATTATTGGTAATCTCTGTAGCATCCATCCAAAAACCAGGGATTGATACTTGACGATTTCTATTGGTATAATTGTAACTGATATCTTCATCGCTAGGTCCCATATGAAAGGTACCTGGCTGAACGTAAACCATGCTTCTAGGATTGGCCATACTTTGTTTGGCAGAAGGGGCAACCCCATGTAATTGCCCATCGTCAGGCGTGCCCTTGGTTTTCTTACCCTTAAAGCAAGAAACGAAACCGAGTGCAACCAATGCAGTGGCAACAATAGAAATTTGGATTTTCATTTTCTGTGACTGGTTTTGACAGTGGCAAATATAAGTTTTCCAACGACTGTTAAGCCTTAAAAAGCGCTTGATTTTTATATTTTAACAGTAGAGCGTAAATGTAACGTCAAATGCTATCGAATTATTATTTAATTGAATATGAACCCTAAAACCGCCACCAAAAGCAAATTACAAATAAAGTTGTTACATATTTGCTAAAAACGATTCTACTGATCTAAATGCAGGCCCACAAGTATAATTTTCACACAAATAAATCAAAAAAGGTTCTTTTTCGTACTCCTTGCCCTTCAATAACGGAAAATTAGGCGAATTAGTTTCCGAGGACTGAACTATTTTATTAGGTATATACTCCTTATTAATAGCACTTAGATAAAGCTTTGCTTGCAGACCAGTTATAACAATTTCCTTATACCCCTTTACCATGGTTTGAAGTAAACTTGCCCAACAAGCAAAAGAAGTTGGGTGTTTGAGGATGGCTATGTTTAAAGAAGTTAATAGATCAGCAGCTCTTTTTTGCCATTTCGAATCATCAAAAACAACAGATAAATAGTATAAATTGCTTGCCATTACTGCATTTCCGCTAGGTGTTGCCCCGTCGTACACTTCCTTTTTTCTAATGATGATATCTTTTTGAAAATCAGGGGTATAATAAAAGAAACCCGTTGTTTCTTCTGAAAAATGTTTGATCACTAGCTCGGTAAGGGATTGTGCTTTTATCAAATATTGACTATCCCCAGTAATTTCTTGTAATTGAATATAGGCTTGAATTAAATAGGCATAATCATCTAGAAAAGCTGGAATCTTTGCCACCCCATTTTTATACGTATGATACCAGAACTTGTTTTCCTGGTTGGTAAACTTTTCTTCTAAAAACTGCATGGTATGCTGGGCAATATCAAGGTAGGCTTGATTTCCCAGAGCCGCATAAGCTTTGCTGTAGGCATTGATCATCAGGGCATTCCAGCCCAACAAAATTTTATCATCCAATAAGGGTCTTATTCTACTCGCCCTTTTGGCCAATAATTTTTCTTTGCAAACATCTATCCTTGCTTGTTCTTGGCTGTTAGGATATTGATCGATCCAAAGAATATTGGTTGGCGGATTTTCATGCCTTCCCTCCTGCCAATTTCCATTTTTTTCAACCTGATAAAAAGTACAGAAAAATGCAGCATCTTCTTCTAAAACTGCATGAAGTTCTTCGTAAGTCCAAGTATAAAATTTACCCTCTACTCCTTCGCTATCGGCATCTAATGCGCTGTAAAATCCATAAGACTTATCTGTTAGTTCCCTTTGAATAAATGCCAGGGTTTGTTCAATGATTAATTGATACTGAATATTTTTAGTGAGTTGAAAGGCCTCTGATAAAACCATAACCAATAAGGCATTGTCGTACAACATTTTTTCAAAATGCGGAACCAACCATTTTGAATCTGTACTATATCTAGCAAATCCACCTCCAACCTGATCATAAATTCCGCCTTGTATCATTTTGTCGATACTTAGAATGGCCTGATCCAAAGCAGCTTGATCTTTGGTAAAATGATAATGCCTTAATAAAAATATAATGCAAAAGCTCTGGGGAAATTTAGGGGCATTTCCAAAACCTCCATCGTAATTGTCTGCCTGTTCTAAAATTTTTTGAGCAATAATGATTAAAGAAGCATCGGAAAAATGATCATTAGTAGATATTTGATCAGCAGTAAGCATTCCGAATGAATTGCTTTTTACCAAATGGGCTTTTAGGGTATCTGCTTGAGCGATGATTGCTTGTTTTTTATCTTGATACCCCTTGCTAACTCCGCCCAATACCTCCAACCAACTCGGGCGATTGTGCATACGCTCAGGCGGAAAATAAGTGCCACCAAAAAATGGAAGTTGATCAGGGGTTAGAAAAACATTCAAAGGCCATCCTCCCGAACCGCTCATTGCTTGAACTGCATCCATATAAATATGATCTAAATCGGGCCTCTCTTCTCTATCGATTTTGATATTAATAAAATGTTCGTTCATAAAAGAAGCTGTTGCTTCATTTTCAAAACTCTCTCTTTCCATTACATGACACCAATGACAGGCGGCATAACCAATACTCACTAAAATTGGCTTATCGGCTGCTTTGGCTTTTAACAAAGCTTCCTCTCCCCAAGGATACCAATCTACCGGATTATATGCATGTTGTAATAAATATGGACTTGTTTCCTTTATCAGTCTATTTGCTATCAATTTTGTCATGGCCGTAAATGTAAAATGACAAACCCCTCAGCTGAGGGGTTTGTTCAAATTCTTGTATGAAATAATTATTTTTTAGCCGATTTTTTTTCACTTAAAAAATGGTCTAGGGCAGATACCATACTTGGTTTTTGAGGAGAGGGAACTTTGATGTCTAATTTAAAACCAGCATCTTCAATTGCCTTAGAAGTATTATTACCAAAAGCCCCCATGATGGTTCCATTTTGCTTAAACATGGGCATATTGTCTATTAAACTTTTTACTCCGCTAGGCGTAAAGAAACAAATAACATGATACTCGTGTTTTTCCAATACTTCTTTAACATCGTTACTTATTGTACGATACATATAGCCTAATTGGTACTCGCATTTATTGTTTTTCAACCAGCTAACAATTTCATTGTCTTGCTGGTTTTCGCTACATACATACAAGAATTTTTCTACTTCTTTGTGTTTATTGATAACATCAAATAAACTTTTATTGGTTCCATCGGCACCGTAAAACACTTTACGTTTTCTATATAAAATAAATTTTTGAAGGTATAATGCAACCGCTTCGGTTATGCAGAAATATTTGGTATCCTGACCAATACTTATTTTTAACTCCTCGCTCATTCTAAAAAAATGATCAATGGCATTTCTGCTGGTAAAAATAATGGCAGTATAATACCCAATATCAATTTTTTGTTTTCTAAATTCCCTTGCAGGAATCCCTTCTAAAACGATAAAAGGGTGAAAAACCAATTCTACATTATGCTTTCGCTCCAAATCAAAATAAGGTGATTTTTCACTTTCCGGCCTGGGCTGAGAAATCAGGATTTTTTTTGTTGCTTTGGATGTTACTGATTGTTTTGACCCTTTTTTGATCATAAGGCAAATCTAATAATT
>JBILRH010000043.1:0-12830 GCA_044372715.1 Sediminibacterium sp.
TGAAGATGTTTTAGCTTTGCAGTCCCCTAAATGGGAAATTCCTCGATAGCTCAGCTGGTTAGAGCGACTGACTGTTAATCAGTAGGTCCCTGGTTCGAGCCCAGGTCGGGGAGCCAAGCTAGACAGCCGTCCATTATTTGGTCGGCTGTTTTTGCTTAAAGCCTTATCTGTAGCGAATATCTGGGTGAAAACTTCATTCATTTTTGTGGTTCGATAAGTATTATTTTCAAAGTAGATTTTTTCGGGAAATATCGAACCAATTATCTTCTTTTGAGTTGCCGAATCTGCTGTCTTGTAGTAACCACCTATGTTTTCAACAAATAAGGTTGAGTTTTGACAGTGCTTCTCAAACTCTGGCACAATACTTTTCAATGCATCCAATTGTAATTTTAATTCATTTTTTTGTGTGTCAAATGTTTTAAGAGCATTCATAAAAAGCTCGTCATTAAGCACTCCATCTAGGTTTTTAATGGTGGCCTTTTGAATTCGTTCGTCAATTTTCGCTATCTCGTTAGCCAAATGTATTTTCTCTTTTTCTCTGTCAATAAATCCTTCCTTAAACGTGTTTTTAAGCATATAGCGATAGGCCTCTATCATTTCCGAGCTTGGTATCCATTCGATTAAATAATTTACAAAAGCTTCATTGGCTTGTTGAGCTGGTATTGTATTTTTACATCCATACCTACGCTGACAATGATAATAATGATATACACCACCATTGCCACGTGAACCACTACCAGTCATTTTACCGTTGCATTTTGTGCAATACAAATGACCAACTAAAGGAGTTTGTATACTTTGGGTTAATCCTTTATAGCTTTTTTTTTTACCGTTTAACACCCTTTTTACTTGCTCATACAATTCCATTGAAATGATTGGCTCATGAATGGACTGAATATACATTTCTGGTTCGTTGTAATAGGGTTTAATATGTATTTTACCAGCATACATGATATTCTTCAACATATCAATAAATGCTTGCTTACAATGTGGCAGCCCAATTTTATTTAATTCTTTCCTTATTTCATCCATTGACTGAATGCCTAAGCTTGCCTTTTGGAAAGCCAATTTTACTAGCGGGACAGCTTTTTCATCTAATTCTAACAACTTCTTTGTTTTGTTATTTACATAACCAAAAGGAGCTTTTGCAAGATAACGTCCCTGTTTGAGTGCTTGATGATTACCATCTTTAGTTCGTCTAGAAAGTCGGTCATTTTCAACTTGTGGAGCTGCTAAGTAGAAAGCCATTAAGTACTGATTTTCTGGAATACTCATGTCAAGCCACTGGTCAATAGCATTTAATTCGATTCCTTGCTTTTTTAGTTTTGCAATTTCACCATAGGATTCAGTAGTGTCTCTTGAAAATCTAGACCATTGGGTGAATAATAAGCCATCAATTTTACCTTTATTCTTTTTAATAAAGTCCGTTAATTTATTGTAGGCTGGCCTATTAAAACCTTTCCATGCTGAATAATCATCGGTAAAACATTCTAAAATATTAATTCCTTTTGCATTGCAATACTTCTCTAGTTTCTCTTTTTGTGATGCCAAGCTATACCCTTTTTCAGCTTGTTCATCTGTACTTACTCGTGTGTAAATAATTACGTTTTTCATAGTTGTGTTTTGTTTTTAAAGTTTTCAAATTCTAATTTTGCCCAAAATTCCATTAGGCTGTAAATTTTCATTACTTGTTCATCTGTTAATCCGTTTTTTTTAGATTTGATAATTCTTTTGAATTCATCAATAAGTTTCATTTATACTCAAATCCCTGTTCTCATTTGTTTTATTAGGATAGAGAATTATTCTTTTATAGCCATAACTAGGCTCGAACAATACCTTGGTATTGTCCTAACTAAAAATTAGTGTAGATTTTTTGCTGTTGTTATCCTTCAGAAGTACTATTACAGGATAAACTCACTGTTAACATGTGATTTATACAAATATACTAAAATAATTTCAAACTTGCAAGTTGAAACAGCAGCTATTTTTATTATAATTGCAAAAATAGATTGGCTTATGAGTTTCCCCATTCTCCCAGCATCTCCAAAAACGCTTCTTGGTTTTCAGCTGGTAATACGTTTGAAATGCTGTGAAATTTATGCATGATTTTATAGATACCTTCTGTTAAACCATTATTTTCTATTTCATCTAAAGTAGAATGATACTTTTCACATTTATCAAATTGTTCTTGTGAGATATTAAGCAAATCCGACACTTCCCCAAACTCTATAAATTCCATTTCACCAGTTCCTTTATAATCAGCAATGAATTTCTTACATTCTTGTGCATTCCATTCTTTGGCTAAAAGTGATTCATAATACTTGAACCTGTCAGCATAATCTAATTCACCATATTCTTCTATAAAATCTTCGTCTTCACAGTTAATGGCTATATCAGTGAAGACTATTACTGGCAGAAATTCAATAAATTCTTGGATGCTATTGAAAATCCATACATGGCTTTCGTAAAAATCATGATGCATTTGATGAATTTCATAAAGATAAAAACAACTCTCATTGGCTGTTTTACCAAAACTGTTTTGCATCACATCATAAGGATGCTTGGGTAATCTTTTTATTAGTTCTTCGTAATTCATCTTGATATTTTAATAATTCCATTCATTATGTGCCACTGGCAGTCTATTCAGCTCATCCCTATGCATCCTCCACTTTGGCATAAACTTATTTATCAGTAATACAAATATAGGATTGTGATTTTTTATCACCAAACTTGTTTTTCCATAATTGCAAAAACATACAAATATGTCGCTGAATGATTTAACTAAACAAATTTTCTGCATAAAACCAGTTAATTCGATTTGATTTTTGGAGGGGGGTGAGCGGAATTTGGGGGGAGGCAATTGGTGGAAGAAAAATGGTTCCCAGATGTCTGGTTGGTATTGTGCTTTAGCCAAGTATTTAACTAGTAGTGTTATTCAAATAGCTCCGCTATCTTTTTTCATTGAGATGGGACTTCGTTCTGTTGTTTTAAAAAGATTACAGGCCAATGGCTTCGCCATCCTTCGGAATTGAGATATGGCTTGCAGCAAGTATTTGCTAATTAATTAGGATAAAATAGCTCCGCTATTATCAAAAGAAAAAAGATAAAAATTAAATTTTTAATAGGTATAGGTAATATAACAGCTTAGTTATTTTTTCAGTATAGTTATTTTTATAGTATTAGTATTATTTATAGTATAGTTAATATTTACAGTATAGGTAAAATGGTATTTAATGATATTCTTCAAGGATATTTTATCCATCCGACAGGATGATATGTATGGTATGGTGAATGAAAAAATATTCAAAAAAGAAAAAATATTTTATTAAAAGAGGAAAAATCGCTTGACTATCTGAAAATTTTTTATTATACTTAACTTGGAAGCCCTAAATACGCTTACCAATAACGTCTAGATAAAACAAAATGAAATGTCTAAACAAAAAAACATCAAACAAATATACGCTGATGCGTTATTTTGGGCTATGTCACCCAAGTCAAAAGACAAACCTTATCACATAACTCGTACACAGGAATCAATCCTACGCAAGCTCATTCATTACGATTTTAAGAATCCTAAAATTACTTATTCCAATGAGCTTATCGGACAACACACTTTTATTGAATCATCAACTATTGAAAAGGTGATTCCAGCACTTACCAAGATGCAGTATATCAAAACCATTACGTTCCAAATCAATGATGGCTCTGGCAAAATAACTTCAAGGAGAACAATCAATATCAATTGGGGTTTTATACAAGAGGTTTTGGCGGAAGTACCTATATTAAATGTAGAAGAAACAAATAAAAATGAAGGTAAAAACGATAACATTGAAGTAAACAGCTCACAACCAATCATAGAACCAATTAAATTAAATCAGCAAATCGTTTATACAACCATCCAAGATGAGGACGAGCTTACATTAGGCTTTCAGCCAAACTTATCTGTCACAAACCCAGCCAAAACGATTGAGCTCGAAGCAAAATTGGTAAATGGTATCTTGCATGTTCCTAGTGACCTTCTTAATTTCGGGATAAGTACTAGATTAAAAGTGCACGAAGCAATTGAAAAAGAACCTTCGGTCAATTATACTCAAGGATTAATCTTTCTTGACGATTGTACATCATACGCTGCTGAATTATTAAAAATACATGATGAAACAAATCCCCAAGCAATTTACATGACCAAAAACTATATTGAAACAGGAGTGCCTTCTTAAGCTCTGTTATAGATTGATAATGATTATTAGAACAATTCACGAAAACCTTTTTTTAGAAGGTGGATTAAATGCTGGGCGAATGCTTGGCATTTAATCTTATCGTGATAGCCTTGGCTTGCAATCAAATAACTGTGAAGTAGTACAAGGGGATAAAGTGAACAATCAGATGCTTAATCTTTTTGTTATTGTGTTCCACTATTGCAAAGGGGAAATTGAATCCCAATTGTTCAAATATCTCGTATTCTTTTCCAAGAGTTTCTACTATTTCATCTGAGTGCATTCTATTTCCTGTTAGCACCGCTAGCGATTGAATCAGATTTTCACCAGCATAGATTTCAAGCGTCAGTTTTAATTCTTTATAGGTTAGGGTTTCCCCTTTCCAAATTTTCATTTGCTGGATGGCATTTGAGCGTGATTGCATTGGATTTTCAAGGGCAAACATCACCTTTTCATTTTTGCCATTTTCAGCTACATATCTAATTGTTATCATGCTTATAAATATCTGCAAAAACAGCAGAATGACTGATTAATGCATTAATTTTTTATTGAGTTTTGCCACGTTTTTGTTGGGTGGTTGGGGGAATAAAAACGTGGGTGTGTGGTGCGAAAAGGAACAGATAATTTCATCAGAAAAAATTAAAAAATATTTTTTAAAATTGGGGTTTTCAATGCTATTGACTAATTACGAGATTAAGTTTTTAGAATGTGAATTTTTCTGAGAATGGGCTGTACGAAATAGCTAATTCCAATTGAGTACTCTCTCAGAGGGAGGATTGAGCATTAAATAATCAAGCTCTTATTGAGATTCGACATGCTTATTCTTTGATTCTATAGAGTGTGAAATTTGCAAAAAAATAATACTATTGGAACGACTGGCAAACACTGTATTGTTTCAAAGATTTAATTATTATTAAATTTCCAAATCTACTCCATAGAGAGCCCCATACTGGACCACATTGAGTAGGGATTTTTTTCCCATGAATGTACTCGGAAAAGATATGTATCGCCAACAACTGGTTTATAATCTGCACTCACTTCTATTGGCTTTTTAAATGCGTCAAAGAGAACAAGAAAACCTATGCCCATATTTCGTGTTTTATATTTGCTTTCTAAGATTTTTATAATTTTCGATTTTATCAGTTTAGTAGAGCTAGAATATTTTTTACCATGTATTTCATAATTTGTTTCACCCCATGAGGTTTTGTAGGAAATTAGCTTTTGCCGTTGTAAGTCATATCCAACTTCCACAGAGTTTTTCCAAGTCACTTTAGCGTATTCTCTGGTATCATAATATTCATATTGTCTGTCAAAGAAACTCATGTCTACATCAAAGGTGTAAGTAGCAATATTTCCGTTTTTCTCTTTAAAGTTAATTAGGTTGTTAACAATTTGAATATTATAATTCGTATAAATACGGCTATCGAATTCGTATTTTTTATTTATTTGAGAAGGTGTTAAATTTTCATCTCTTTCATATTGCTTAACTTCATCTAAAAAATAATTATTAGCGTCAAAAGTATTGTTACCCATGCTTTGATAATATAGCATCATCAGCTGTTTTAGACCGTTATTGTTGCTATTAGTTTCAATCGAATTATTTTCAACAGGTGTTTGTTCGGCTTGAAAATTTTCATTTTGATTTATCTCTGGTGATTGAACATTTGTATTTGATTCTTTCGATACTGTGTCAGAGTAGGTACTGGAGGAATTACTTTCATATACGGGTGAAATACTTTGAGACTGCGAAGATGTAGATTCGATAGAGCTACTTTGGTTTTCCGACTTTGAGCTGCCAAAGCCATGAAAGTAAATTATTAGAGCAATTGTTATAACATGGATAAGGGAAACAATCCAAAATCCATGTTCTGTGTTTACTTTCCCCTCAACAGTTCTGTATTCATGCAGTGTTCCATGTTTCGATTCAAACGAACGGCCTGTTTTCTCTTTTCTTGAAAAGAATGGATAAAAGCGAAAAATAATTGCCAATACTAAAAAGCCTAAGAGAAAATCCCAAAATCCTAAACCAGAATCTTTATTAGAATCGCTTTGTGAAATTATAGTTGCTAAAATAATAGGTGTAACTAAAGCAATCCAATCTAATATATTTAATCGGCCAAAAATATTTTGAATGACATTGGGCTTATTGCTTTTGTCTCTAGTGTTGCTGTTTGAGATATTATCATTGCTGTCAGACTTTGTTGAATTGTTATTGGCAATTAATTGTGGTGCATAATCAGTGCATAAAGGTGAAATAATACTAACAAAGCAATTTATCGTATCATCATCTGTTGTATTTTCTTTAATTAGTATATTTCTAAAATTTATTTTATTTATTAGTTGGATATCAAACTCATTACATCCTTCAAAATTAAATGACAAATGATAAAAATAATTGCTATTTGAATTTAAACTATTTACTACATCGTCTGAAATACCTTTTAAAACTAAGTTATTTGAAAGATTAATTATTAACTCTTTTGATGCACTAGATGTAGATGCCAAATTAAATCTTACCATATCATCAAGTATCTCAAAACAATTGTCTGATAGGTTCAATTTGAGGCTCCTAACGCCTAATTTGTTTAATCCAGACAGACTAGATATTCTGTTTTTACTTAAATCCAACTCATTTAAACCCTTAAAACGTTCAATACCTTTTAAGGATGTAATATTGTTATTGCTTAAATTTAGTATGTCAATTTCTTCAAGTTCATTATCTGAAAACCACGATGTTATTTCTTCGATGGAACTTATATTTCTATTGGTTAGTGAAAGTGTTCTCACTTTTTCATCTTCAATAAAAACCCATTTATCTCTGATTTTATCCCAATACTCAATCCCGCCCTCAACTCTTCTCTCTCCAGAGGATTGAAACCAAGGAGTATTACCTTTAAAACTCTTTACAGTAATATTGGGTTTTGATAATAAAGAACTATTGTTTGCAGCAGAGAAAGGCTGTTGTATTTGAGCTTGTACAACTGTTCCACAAAACGCACAAAACATCGAATTTCTGCCATCTGGCATTTGATTAGAACCGCCACATGAAGGGCATTGTAAAATTTGACTCATAACTTATAATAAAAAAGGTTTATTCTTTAACGCTAATAACAACTAAGTCTTAGTTGGTTTTCAGTCCTTTAAACATCTTATAAAGCAGCCATCATATTCACCTACAGGTTTTTCAAAAAATGAATAACCCTCTTTAAGAGAACCAGACAAATACATTATATCAGTAGAGATTCTTTCCTTACCGTCATAGATATAAGAATTTGGCTCTTGACTACTCCAAAAATATGATGTATGTGTTTGCCAATCGGTTTCAATTTGTCCGCAAATAATGGCATTAAAACCACTCTCGCACTTGAATTTGCCTTTACTTCCACCCAAATATTCATAGTTGATATCTTCACTTACTAACTTATCCCCTGTTCTGTTATCGTGTTCATTTCCACCTAAATATTTGAGAAGCCTATTCCATTCGAACATTTTGGGGATATGGAAGCCATTGGGAGACATTCCTCTGTTATCAATTACTGCATATATGTTGTATAGTTTACCTATACGTTTGTTTTTAATGTCGAATAAATAGTAACACCAAACTGGTTGCTTATTTGCACAAAAAGATTTCCATTCAGCGATATTTTTTGCCTCGGGGATTATGTCACCATTATTAAAATTGCTTACATCTAGATTATAATCCATCCATAATTGTTCACCAATTTGAACCGTGGAAATTTCCTGTGTTGTATTTGGAATGCTTTCTAATATTTTATCTTTTGCGGGAGCATAATTGGAATCGCTTGATGTTCTATCAGAATAATTATTAGATAAACTATTTTCATAACTACTAGAACCATTTTTTTGAGAAGAAAATGCGGCCTCTGATGAACTACTTTGATTGTTAATTCCCTTGTTGTAATATGACTCTATCTTTAGAGATATGACAACAATAATAATATGTATAGCCCACACTAAAAGCAACCTACTCCAAAAGTAACTGCTAACATTAGCATTAGCATAAACTGTTTGATATTCATCAAGTCTACCGATATTAGTATCAAATGAACGACCAGTTTTTTCTCTTCTATTGCTGAAGCGAACTCCTACTATGCCTAAAGAAATAAATAATACAAAAATACTAGCACCAGCAATACATCCAGCAAAGTTGGTTTCATCAATTTCCCATTTATGACCTAAATAATAACCAATAAAAGCGAGAAAAAAAGGAGATAATAAATGAATCCAATTCCAAAGATTAAAAGTGGAAGCTAAAGTTGGTTTGTTATTGTTAGCCTCATTTGAATCTGTATCGCCTATTTCATGGGATTCATTTTTATTGAAACTCCCTCCGTTTGTTTCAACTCTGGATAGTTTCCAAACATTACTATAGTTACTATAAAAGATATTATTAGATTTTCTGAATCCTTGCTCTTGCAACTGACTGGGTAGAATTAATGCTGAATCAATTACTAACACTATTTCGGCATCATTCTTTTCAATTCTTAATTTTCTAAAGTCAATTTTGGCAAGTAAATCAATATTTAAGTTAGGGCAAGAATCAAATATTAAACTAAATTTTCTAACTCTCCAGCCTTTGCCAATCTGATTGATTTTTTCAATTACATTTTCAGATATATGATTTAAATTCAAGTTGTTTGAAAAGTTGAATTCAACATCAATATAAGCATCTACATATATTAATGTTCTTCCAAAATCTGGAATTGCATCTATCCGAGTTAATTGATTTCCAGAAAAATTAAGTTCCTTTAAACAGAATCTGTCTAAACCGTCTGTAGACTTAATATTATTGTTTTGAATTTCAAGCTCTTTTACCTGTTCTAATTCTGAATCAGAGTATAAATCTACTATCTCTTCAATGCTTTCTATATTTCGTTTTATATAGGATATTTTGCCATCAATAATTTTACTTTTGGGAAGTGTCTTTTTAGAACTTGAAACTGAGGGAGCTGTGCTATTATTGTTTTGTATACCTATTCCACAAAACGCACAAAACATCGAATTTCTGCCATCTGGCATTTGATTAGAACCGCCACATGAAGGGCATTGTAAAATTTGACTCATGCTAATAATTGGCTATAGTTTAGATAATATTTGTTTTTTGGCTTCATCGAATTCTTCTTGGGTAATAGCCCCTTTATCAAAAAGCTCTTTTAGTTTTGTTATCAAATCAAAAAGTTCTTCTTTAGAACTGGAATTGTCAGATTTATTGGACAATATATTTTGAAGCATTTTTGGGAGGATTAATCCCATACCCAAACCAGTTCCTAAGCCTACACCAGCATTGCTATTTGTCGATGGATTATCAATTGATTTTGCCATTTGAAACTTGAGGAATTCATCTAAATTACCCAAAGCTGACATTCCAGAACGAGCATCAATACTGTTCTGAACTTCCGTAGGTAAGGTGATTGAGTTAATAAGCAAGTCAATTATCGATAACCCTAAACCTTTAAATTCATCAGCAACTCTTGACCTTACTTCATTTGAGATACTGCCATAGTTTTTTGGTAAATCAAAAATAGACTTGCTTTCTTCACCTAATACGATAGCTAATTTAGAAGCAATAATATTCCTAAGATAATTTGCTATTTCATTTTGATTATAAAGTCCTTGCGTCCCAACAATCTTGGTTAGAAACAATACAGGGTCAGAAATTTGAATTGAATAAATACCGTTGCTTCTTAACCTTACCATTTGAAGTTTTTCATCTTCAAATAAAATAGGCTCTGGTGTCCCCCATTTAAGATTTGGAAACAACTTCATATTTACAAAATAAACCTCAGCCCTAAAAGGAGATGTTTCACCATATACAAAGCTTGTAAGGAATTTTGTAAGCAAAGGGATATTCTTGGTGTCGAGAACATAACGACCAGCATCAAATACATCAAATATTTTTCCATCTTTAAAAAAGATGGCCTTTTGGCTTTCTCTTACTGTTAATTGAGCACCCCATTTAATTTCCGTATCAGCGTCAATCTCTGGCATTCGCTTTACCATAGTATTGCCTGTGTTATCGAAATATTCAAGAACCTCTATTATTTTTGGCATATCTAATTTTACTTAACTTTTATTGTAAATTATTAATAGCAATCACAAAACTACGGCACATTAATTAATAATGATATTATAGTGCTTTTCAATTTGTTTAAATTGATTTTCCATTCAATATATCCAATGCTCGATAGATGAGTACTTTTGCTTCATCTAGTTCCCTAGGAGTCAAATTGGATGGCTTGGATGGCTCGAAGAGGTCACGAATATCCACATCAAATTTCTCAGCCATTTTCACCAACACCTTCATTGATGGGGTATTCTTCCCAGTGGTCATGCTGCTTATCGAAGCTGTGGTCACACCACAGTGCTTCGCCAGTTCGTCTCTGGTCACATTTTTCTGAGCCATTAGCTCTTTGATTCTCAGTTTTATTTCTCCCATTAGGGCCAAAAGTAACCAAAAGTCGCATAAAAGACGTTTTTTTGATAAAAAGTCGAAATAAATTTGTTTATAGTCAAAATAAACTTAACTTTGTACCATAATAGTCGAAATATATGCGACCCTTAAAAGAAAAAAATAACCAATCCATCAACTTTCTCGGCTTTGAGTGCCGAATCGAAATGGGCCAATATTCAAATGGCAGAACAGCTCTGGAACTAGTGGAAATCGAGACCGATGAACCAGTTCTTATCGCAACCGTCAATGCACCTTTTGAGCCACTTATGAATGATGAGGTGATAATAAAAAACTACAGCGAAAACGAAGGCATTCTTGAGGTCTTAATAGCTGCAAAGGTCATTGGTGAACCGATACGATTCGCCTCAACTGGTTGGACCAGTTCACCAGTTTGTAAAATAATCTAATCTTGATGGTAGCTAATTTAATTTTGTGGTCAAATTGCTATTTAATTATTCTGAAATCAATATTTTAACCTCAAAAATTTTGGAAAATATTTTTTCACCATCATTGCCCTGTTTGAACCACAAGAGGCCAGGGGGCACAGGAGGGCGGTAACGGAGGAGGGGGGGCTATAATAGTTCTGGCATAAACCCTCCACATATATAGCCAATGGTTTCGTCTGTTGTATGCTGTGTAGGTTGTATAATACCATCAACGATTAAATAGAATCTATTGGGTTGCCAACCATTGATATTAATGGGTTTTCCAAGTAAGTTAGTTAACGTAAGGTTGATAAAATCTGTATTCACATTCTCAATCAACAAACCATCCAAAAGGCTAATTATTTTTTTACCCGATTCTAACATGAATTGGTATTCATAAAGATTTCTTTCTGGCTCTTCTTTTGGCATGGCCAAGAACTTTATAAAAGGCATACCAATAAGTCCCTTATAGATTGTGGTTTCTATGGGCGGAGCAGATTTTCCATATAAATTATCATACACGGTTGATTCTGGAATACCATCCACATCATTCGGAATAGCTAGCAATACTTCAACGATTTTCTCATCAAACATTGGCAGTTTCATTCTTGGCTTTACTGGGTCAATGTGGAATTTGCTATGGTCTGGATTATAGCAAAAGTGGATGTTGTTTATTTTCATATTTCTAGTTTTACAATAAATATTCGATGCTGACAAAAATAGGAATTATTAAATGGTGTATTGTGGTGTACAATTAATCAAGAATATTATTGCAGCACTTTTTCGATAAATAAAAGCGAATAAAACCTTGTATTTATGAAAAAATGATGTACTTTTACACACAAAATTAAAATACACCAATGAAAGTAAAATATAACAGGGTTTCAACTCTTCAACAAACAGGCAACCGATTCACAATTGATAAGGATAAATATGATTTGACCTTGTTGGATAAAGTGTCGGGAACAGTTAGTTTTAAAGAACGACCAAAGGGGATTGAATTGCTTAAATTAGTAGATTCTGGCAAGGTAACAGAATTAGTTGTTGAAGAATTTAGCCGACTAGGTCGTAATACGGGTGATGTAATTAGAACCTTAGAATGGTTGGAAGAAAAAGAAGTTAATGTTTGCATTCGTAATTTGGGATTACAGTCCAGACCTAATGGCAAAAAAAATCCGATTTGGAAAATGATAAGCAGCGTAATGAGTTCACTTTATGAAATGGAACTTGAAAATATAAAAGAGCGAACTATGGTTGGAAGACAAGTTTATGTTTTGAAAGGTGGCAAACTTGGTCGTCCAGAAAGGTCAAATGAAACCATTCAAGAGTTTTTGCAAAAGGAACTTTCACAAAAAATCATCAAAGGGTTAAAAAAGGGTTTAACTACTCGTGAAATTGCAAAAGTTAATGATTGCTCAAATAAGACTGTAATAAAGGTTAGTAAACTGTTGAAAGAATCAAATACTTCAATACCGACTATTTAGAATTCAAACTATCTAATTCTTTTTGTTTTAATTCAGCAATAATATATCGGTACAAATCAGATAACAGCTTAATATCCTTGTAAAATTGGTTTGATAAAATTATCTTCGGGGGAGCAGCAGCGACAAAGCGATTAGAGATTCTCTAGTCGCTTTTTTTGTTTTTGGGGTTTTAGTTATTTGTTCCAGCGGAGTCTTCCGCAGGAGACCCCGCGTATCAATTACATAAATAAATTTT
>JBILRH010000044.1:0-12546 GCA_044372715.1 Sediminibacterium sp.
GTGAATTTGTACGCTATTATTTTAAGTAAAACCTTAGTATCAATTTTTATTACAAAAAGCTGCCTGAATCAGGCGGCTTTTTTTGTTATGGCATGAATTGAATGGTTGCTTATGAATGATCTTCAATACTTTCATTTTACCCAACTAGGATTGGTTTTGCTGTATGCTCTTAATGCCCAGCCAATGGTTTTTTTGGAATTTGCCGCAGTTGTAAATGCATCAAATAAGGGCTTACAACAGACAATGGAAAATGAGGATGCTTTATTTTTCATTCAGCAATGCGGCTTTTACTGCTTGTAATTTGGCTTTTTGTGTTTCCGAAACTTTGGGATAATGAAATTTCATTTTTTCGAAATGCTGGGTAATTATACCAGTTACACAAAGACGCGAAAACCATTTATCGTCGGCAGGTACTACATACCATGGTGCATCTTTGGTAGAGGTAGCTGCTAACATTTCTTCATAGGCTTTCATGTAATCATCCCAATGCAATCTTTCGGCAGCATCAGTAATAGAAAATTTCCAATTCTTTTCGGGGTTATCAATTCTTTCTATAAAGCGTTTCTTTTGTTCTTCTTTAGAAACGTATAAGAATATTTTGATAATAATAGTACCGTTTTCGCTTAAGTTTTTTTCGAATCGATTGATTTGCTCATACCTCGATTTCCAAAACTTTGTATTAATATCTTTGAGCGAATTAATGGTTGGTAAATTTTCTTTGAGAATGTATTCTGGATGAACCCTTGTTACCAATACATTTTCGTAATGAGATCGATTGAAAATGCCAATCTCTCCCCGAGCTGGTAATTCTTTATAATGTCTCCAGAAATAATCATGATCTAATTCAGTTGAACTAGGAACTTTAAATGAAGCTACTTTTACTCCTTGAGGATTAAAGTTACTCGTTACATGTTTGATGGAACCATCTTTTCCCGCAGCATCCATGGCTTGAAAAACAAGTAAAACACTGTATTCGTCGTGCGCATATAGTTTGTCTTGCATTTTAGCAAGGTTTCTAATGCCAGCAGCCATCATCAATTCACCTTCTTTTTTATCAATCTTTTTTTGTTTATTATCTGTATCAAAGTCTTTTAATAGATTGATTTTTTTACCAGTTTTTACTTTTAAAGATTGTAAGTATTTGAGGGAGCTTTTTTTCATGGATTGAGTTTTATTGAATAGGAATCATTTGTTTTGCTGAATGGCTTTTAATAGCTGCTTCAATAATCTGCATCACATTCAATCCGTCTTTGGCAGTAACTGGGGCAGGAGCCCCATTTGCTATTGCATGGTAAATGCCCTCATAATACTGATAATAATTGCCTTGAATGGTGGGAATATATTGCCGAATTGTTTCCCCATTTATTTCGGTATGCAATAATCCTTGCTCGCTTACTGGTTCGGTGCCCCAATTGGTTAAATTGGGTTTTTCATTGGCCAATAAAGCTGCTTCTTGTATATCGGCCCTGCTTTTAATAAAAGAACCTTTCTTGCCATGAACTATAAAAGCTGGCAAAGCTTCTCTGATCAAGAGATTGCTTTTCAAAATCACTTTTTTATCCGAATAAAATAAAGTAATCGAAAATGCATCATCTACTAAGGATTCTGGCCTAAGTGTTTGAATATAGGCAAATAGGGCAGTTGGCATTCCAAATAAACTCAAGGCCTGATCAATTAAATGAGGCCCAAGATCGTTTAGTAAACCAGCGCCTGGCCCAGGAACTTCTTTGTGTAACTTGTGGCTAAGCGATTCTTTGTATCGATCAAAATGAAATTCGGCTTCGAATATTTCGCCCAATAATTTCTCTGCAATGACCGATCTAAGGGTGCTAAAATCGCTGTCCCATCTACGGTTTTGATAAACCGATAACATCAAATTGCGCGATTCGGCCAATTCAATTAATTCAATAGCCTCCGCAACTGTTGTTGTAAATGCTTTTTCTACAACTACATGTTTACCCGCTTCCAATGCTTTTTTGCAAAATTCAAAATGCGTATTGGTAGGAGTATTTACCACAACCAATTCGATATTGGCATCATTCAACACTTCTTCGAGTGTTCTGTAAATATGTATATCAGGATAAAATTGCAGTGATTCGTTTTTGCTTCTTTCCAATACGCCCGCCAGTTTAAAACCAGGATGCAATTCAATAAATGGAGCATGAAAAACCCTGCCAGACATACCAAAAGACAATATTGCTGTTTTAATGATACGCATAGCAGGGTTGTTTTATTTCAATTAATTTTTAGGAGCTTCTTTTTCTTTTTCCTTCATTCTTTCTAGATAACTCACACCATCGGTGATCCATTTTTCTGCAGGCTTGCCCAATAAATAATGATCAAACCATTCTCTTTGTCTTTTTTGATAATCGATTTGATTTTCTTTTTTGGTAAAGTTGTGATTCTCATCGGCGTATACCAACATCACAAAAGGTTTTTCCATTCTACGCATGGTGCCATACATTTCAATGCCCTGGTGCCAATCAACTGCACCATCTTTATCGCCAAATGTAACCAATAAAGGTGCTTTGATTTTACTGGCATTAAACATAGGAGAGTTGCGAATATGTGCTTCCGTTCTTTCGTACCATGGTCCGTCGAATCTTCCCTGGCTGGTTTCAAAAATTTTCTGATCAGGTGTTCCACTATTCCAATAAATAGACAAAGACATGCTGATTAAATCGGTTAATGGAGCACCTGCAATAGCCGCTTTAAAAATATCTGTTTGTGTAATTAAGAAAGAAGTTTGGTAAGCACCCCAGCTATGACCCATGATACCTACTTTGCCAGCATCAATCATGCCTGTTTTCAATACTTCTTTAACACCAGGTACAATGCAATTCACTGCACTCATTCCAGGGTCGTTGGTTTCGTAAACAATATCGGGTTGAAAAACAAAATATCCATTGGTGGTATAGTTGGTAGTGTTGTATGCTCTTCTAATACTTGGAGCAATATAGTTATGTACATTTTGTGTTAAGAGCTCATACATGTAAACTATCATTGGATATTGTTTGCCTTCTTCGTAGTTGGCAGGATAATACAATGCACCTTGCATTTTTTTACCCAATTTATTGGTAAAAGAAATCAATTTGCTTTTTCCCCAATAATAGTTTTGTTGTTGAGAATTGGTAACTGCTATTTTTTCTTCTTTGGTAAAATTATCGGAGATGAACCAGGCTGGAGATGCATCATAATCTTGTTTTACATAACCAAATACATTGGCATCAAGGGCTTTGCTAAGCTTGTTTACTTGAAGGTTTTCAAAAATCAGTTTTTCGGTTTTGCCGTTTTGGTATTTATAGTAACCAAAGTTTTTTGTTTTATCTCCGTAGGCCGAAAAATAGAGTGGGGCAGTATCGTCTAAAAAAATTTCTTCAAAATCCACTCTAGAAACCCTGAAGGCAATTTCTTCTTTATCGCCTTCAGTAATCTTACGCGCACTAGCACCATCAGGAGTTATAGCCCAGATATTGTATTCGTCGTATAGCAATACTTCTTTATCACCCTTGATCCATCCACCCAGTCCGAAAGGAGGTTTGGTTGCAGGATGATCATCTCTTGTATTCCAGAAGTTGGTTTTAATGGTTCCGGTAATATTGGTATTTCGATCAGTAGCAATATGATAAGTAAACCAATTTTTGTCTTTAAAGTAAATCAAATATTTTCCATCAGGTGAAGACTGTGGAGCAGTAAAGAAACCAGCAAGCATTTTTGTGTACAAAGATTTACTTACACCTGTTTTGGTATTTACTAAATTATAATCGGCATAATCTTCTTTAAATGCAGGCTTGTATTTTTTATCGGTTGAAATGACAACGAATGCTTGATTACCCGAAATGGTTGCATTGGGAAATGCTTCGTTGGCCAATTGATAAAAGTTATTTTTATCGGTATTCCAAACAGATAATAAGCTGGCATTTTTGTCTTGTAAATAAGTAACTTTTTGGCGAGGTTGAATTTCTGGATCTTTCCAATGCCAAACATCCGCCAATTTAGCATCTGATTTCATGGCCAGTTTTGCATTTTCCATTTTTATACTATCGGCTAGTTTTGTTTTAGCAGTATCAGTAGGTTTCTTGTCTTCTTTTTTAGGTTTAACAGTCCAAGTTTGAATGCCAAAAAACACAGCAGATAGATCATCACTCATGCGTAAATTAGAGCCATTGTGTACACGCATTCCGGCAGGAAAACCACTGGCTTTCATTGGATCAAAAACTGAAATGATAGGGTTGCTTAAATTTGTACAACTATATACTTGTGCATTTTCTTCTTCAAAATCAGTTGATTTAAATGTTTTGAAAAAACTGAATCCATCCCCTTCTTTTGCCCAATTTAATTTGGAGAATTTCAAGGTATCGCTGGCAATTACTTTTAAGCTATAGGTATTTAAATTAAACAACTCCACAGAATTGCCTGCTGTATTGGCCGATTCAACAATATAAGAGAGGTAATCGCTTTTTTTATTGAAAGCGTATTCGGTAACATTGCCAATGGTTCTGGTAGAATTATCCGATAAGTTTCTTAGCAGCAACACACTGCCCTTGTCTTTGTTTTCTTTTGGAGGTGCAAGATAGGCAGCCAACATTTTTCCATTCCTAGAAAAACCAAATCGATTGATATTGGCAATGGTTTCTATCTTACCTGTAGAAAGATTGATCAAACCCATTTTAAATTCAAGGGGTTTATTCTGGTCTCTCAATTTTTCTGCTTCTTTAAACGGCAGTCCTATTCTATAGGCCAGCCATTGGTTGTCTTTAGAAAATTCCGGAGTACTTGCAAATGCCAATTTATACATTTTATTGGTAGACCTATTTACAACATATAATGTATCATTGTCTTCTTGAACAACTATTTGATAAGTAACCCATTCACCATTGGGAGATAATTCACTGGCGCCAATACTTTGCCATTTGCCATAGTCTTCGGGGCTAAGATTTTTCTTTTGTGCGCTTAAGGTAGATGCTCCTAGAATAAAATAGAGTAAGAAGGAAAGCATTTTTTGCATGTTGGTATATTTTGTACAAGTTAAATAAAAAAAACACTATCCCAACAGCCATTTGTATAATTGCCTATTTTTATCAAAATATATACAGTGTCTCATTTGCCCGAAAGAGTAGAAAAAGTTTGTTTGAATTGTAATGCTGCCCTCGAAGGCAGGTTTTGCCATATTTGTGGCCAAGAAAACATAGAACCCCGAGAAGGTTTTTGGAATATGCTCACGCATTTTGTATTTGATTTTTTTCATTTTGATGGAAAGTTTTTTAGCACATTAAAATTTTTACTTTTTAAGCCTGGTTTTTTATCTCAGGAACACCTCAAGGGTAGAAGGGCCAGTTATTTGCATCCAATCAGGATGTATATATTTACTTCTACTTTTTTCTTTCTGATATTTTTTAATTTTTTCCAGAACACGAAAGAAGTTATCGAAATAGATCAGACAACAACCAAAAAGGTTGCAGGAGATACTGCATTCTATAATACCTTGGCAGAATACGATTCTATCCAAAATAGTTTATCGCCGGTAAATAAGAAAGGGTATATCCCCAATAAGTTTAAAAGGCAAATGTTGTACTTAAATGATAAATATGATGGCGATTTTGATAAAGTTAAAAATGTATTGTTAGAAAACTTTTTACATGCAATACCTAGTTTATTATTTGTTTCCTTGCCTTTATTTGCCTTTGTTTTATTTCTTCTGTACTGGCGAAGCAAAAAATATTTTTATTCCGACCATTTGCTGTACACCTTGCATATTTATTGTGCTTTTTTTATCCTGATTCTTGTATCATTGGTATTGTCAGCAGCAATTGGATATATCAATAAAGCCGCTAGCGAATGGGTTAGTAATATTGTAGCACTGATTTTGATATTCTATTGGTATAAATCTATTCGCCATTTTTATAGGCAATCAACAGCCAAAACAGTGTTCAAGGTTATACTCCTTTTTTTGGTCAATCTGGTTTTATTGATTGCCCTATTTGTTGGCTTCTTTCTTTTTTCTGTAATGACTATTCACTAATACTATGGAACAAAAACTAACTGCATTTTTAAGATTGGTTAAAATAATGGATGAGTTAAGGGCTCAATGTCCATGGGATAAAAAACAAACCATACATACGCTTAGGTCATTAACTATCGAAGAAACCTATGAATTGGTAGATTCCATCGATCAGGAAGACTGGAAGGGAATTAAAGAAGAATTGGGTGATATTTTATTGCATTTGGTTTTTTATGCAAAGATTGGATCAGAACAAAATCAATTTGAATTGGAGGAGGTGATTAATGGGGTTTGCGAAAAGTTAATACATCGTCATCCGCATATTTATGGAGATGTTAAAGTAGCAGATGAAGAAGATGTAAAAAGAAATTGGGAGCAATTAAAACTCAAAGAAGGAAAGGGTAAGCAATCGGTATTAGAAGGTGTTCCTAATTCTTTGCCATCCATGGTTAAGGCTTGGCGTATACAACAAAAAGCCAAGCAAGTGGGTTTTGAATGGGAGAACAAAGAAGATGTTTGGAAAAAAGTAGAAGAAGAGACAGCCGAACTGAAAGAAGCCATCGCATCCAATGATCCAGCCGCTATTCAAGATGAAATGGGCGATTTATTGTTTAGTTTGGTAAATTATGCACGGTTTTTGCAAGTAGATCCAGATAAAGCACTAGAAAGCACCAATCGGAAATTTATCAATCGGTTTCAGGCAATGGAACTTATTGCCAAAGCTTCCGGAAAAGAACTGGCCACAATGAGTTTAACCGAAATGGATGCTATTTGGAATGAAGTAAAAAAACAAAAAGACTAAGCTTGATCAATACTATCAGAAAATCGGTATACCAGCATGGATATTTACTTATCATCGCAGCATGGTTGTATACCATTTCTTTTATATTTTCTAATTACTGGAGTTACCATGCAAGCCCAGAAAAAGTAAAGTCTACACTTGAGCATCATATTCATGAGCAAGAAAAAAAGATCAATCAGGTTTTTTCAGATACTGGGCTTTTAAGTCATTTGATCAATCACCAGTTTGATCGTCAAGCAGCCGAAATGCCAAATGCTTTTTTTGGCCTTTTCATTTATACCACCAATGCAAGCAATATTTCTGAAAATAGGTATTGGAGTACCAATAAAATGGAAGTACCCAATACGCAATTATTGATGCCCGATGGGCAATTGTTGATCACCAATGCAGGTGGCAGTTTTGTATTGCATAAAAAAACGGTTCAGCTGCAGAAAAACAGTTATCAAGTATTTGCCGTATTGCCTGTGTATTGGTCTTATTTTATGGAGAACAAATATTTTCAATCCGATTTTGCAGCATCAGAAGGATTGGGAGAACAATATGAAATAAGTACCGATTCCAATTCATTGCCTGTGTTGGGAAGCAGCGGTAATTATTTATTCAGTATCGATCTAAAAGTAGGGAAGGCCTTTATTGCTTATGATGCAATTACTATTTTATTAAGAATTTTAGCAATTGTATTATTGCTTTTCTTCTGCCATTTGTTGGCGGAGGAATTGGCTTTGAAAAATCATTTCACGCGGGGATTTGGCATTTTGGTATTGATTGTTTTGTTCTTGCGATTGATGGCGTATTTTTTCCGTTTCCCATTTGATTATACAGCTTTGCCATTGTTTGATCCTACTATTTATGCGTCTAGCATCATTCATCCATCTTTGGGCGATCTATTGATCAATGCTGTGTTGAGTTGTTGGTTATTGCTATTTATTAAAAATCACTTGCCTCCAACAAATCTTTTATTCAATAGCATGAAGCCTGCCCTTTATTTTATTGGCGTATTCATTGTATTTACATCGAGTTTCTTTGGTTTGGTGCATATTGTACAAAGTTTGGTAGTAGATGCTAAAATTTCTTTTGATGTAACCAATATTTTTAGCCTGAATATTTATAGTGTAATCAGTTTTGTGATATTGTGTTTTTTAGCATTGATCTTTTTTGTTTTATCGCAAATATTATTGGACCCATTTTTCCGATCCAGCAAATTGGGTATTGCCGAAATCACTACGGTAATAGTAACGGGCTTTGTTTGTATTTATGTTTTTATTCAACCTAAGAACAACCTGCTCTATTTATCGGTCTTGCTATGGTTGGTGGCTTTTTTGTATTTATTGCAATACCGAAAGGCAGATATGCAAGTAACATTGGTGCGTTCTCCATTTTTTATATTCTGGGTAATGATTTTTGCTGTTTCAATTGCAGGGTTGGTGATACAGCAAAACAGAACAGTAGAATATGAACAAAGAAAAAGGGTTGCAGAAAAATTAGCCATACAAACAGATCCATCCGGAGAAAGCTTGCTTAGTATTGCAACCAGTAATTTCAACAATTCATACCTGGTCAATAATTTTAACCGACTCGAAGCAAACGAGTTAAGCAATAAGTTGTTTAAAGATAGTTTGATCAACCAGAATTTTTCGGGTTATCTTAATAAATACGAAACACGTATTTATACATTCGATAGTTTGTTTCATCCGTTGTTCAATGAAGATTCATTGAATTATGCTTCTATCAAAACCATTGTATTAAATCAGTCTACGCAAACCGATGTGCCAGATCTGTATCGATTCGAAAAAAGCAAGGAAGGATTTAGTTATATTTTTCAGAAAAACATTGTAGATGAAAAAGGCATTATTGGTTACTTGTATGTTTTATTAAAATCCAAGCGATACAAGAGTGAGGCTTTGTTTCCAGAGCTTTTTAATCAATCGGGAGATATTGCGTTGGATGGGTCGATGAATTATGCATTTGCAGTGTATTATGATGGAAAAATCCTGAATCATTACAATAATTATAATTTCCCTTCCGAATTAAATTTGGGGGAAATTCCCAATGTTGAATTTACCTATAAAACCGTTGGCGATTATTCCGAGTTATGGTACAATTCAGGAAAGAATAGACAAGTAGTTGTGGTTAAAAGAAATACCTGGATCATCGAATTGGTAACGCTATTTGCATATTTGTTTGCAGCATTTTTAATTGTTATTGGTATTTTCTATTTTGTAAGTAGATTAATCTATGTGCGATTTAAATGGGCTGGAATAAAGTCTTTATTCCGTTTAAATATTCGATCACAAATTCAGGCAACCATACTTTTTGTAAGTGTATTTTCTTTTATTGTAATCGGTATAGCTACTATTTCATTTTTCATATATCGGTATAATACAAGTAACGAGGAGCGCTTAACCAAATCGATTCAGGTGATGGCCAATGAATTGAATAATCAGTTTGTAAATGCCGATGTAATTCCATCAAAAACATTGAATCAATCAGAGAAATATGCCTTGGAAAAATCATTTTCGGATATTTCAGATTTACACAATGTAGATATCAATTTTTACAATGAATCTGGAGACCTCATATTATCTACCCAGCCCTATATTTACAATAAGCATTTGCTCAGCGAGAAAATGGATCCTACTGCATTTTCGGAAATGAAGTTTAATCACCGGATTCGTTTTCTGCAATCCGAAAAAGTGGGGCAATTTAAATACCTGAGTGTGTATGTACCCATGGTATCACCAACCAATATCCTTTATGGTTATTTAAATATCCCCTATCTCAATTCTCAGCTAGAATTAAACCAAGAAATTTCGGGCTTTTTAGCAACATTGATCAACCTCAATGCATTCATTTTATTATTGGCAGGTGCCATTGCATTTTTATTAACCAATCGCATTACAGCATCATTGAGTTTGATAGGAGCAACCATGCAAAAAATGAATTTGGGTGCTAAGAATCAGGAAATAGCCTGGAGTGGTACCGATGAGATTGGGTCATTGGTAAAAGAATACAATACCATGGTGCGCAAACTAGATCAATCGGTGCAGTCTTTGGCAAAGAGCGAAAGAGAGGGAGCCTGGAGAGAGATGGCTCGCCAGGTAGCACATGAAATTAAGAATCCACTCACGCCCATGAAGCTGAGTATACAATTTTTACAAAAAGCCATCAGTGAAGATGCGCCAAATAAAAAAGAATTGAGCAATAGAATGGCCGCTACATTGATCGAGCAAATAGATCAGTTGGCTAGAATAGCAGGCGATTTCTCGCAGTTTGCCAATATTGGCAATATCCAACTCAATTATATCGACCTCGGAGAACTAATTGAATCATTGGTAGTATTGTATCAAGCCAATGACGATATTCATTTTTATTGGCAGCTACCAACAAACAAGGCCATCATCTATGCAGATAAACTGCAGATTAATCGACTATTCACCAATCTTTTGCAGAATGCAATAGAAGCAGGGGCCGAAAAAGCCAATGGCATACATATTCATATTGATTTGAAAAACGAAAACAACAAGGCCATTGTAGTTATTCGAGATGAGTCGGGAGGCATTTCCGATTTAATGATGCCGCATATTTTCAGCCCCAATTTTACCACCAAAACTGCAGGTACAGGATTGGGTTTAGCTATTTGCAAAGGCATTGTAGAAAAAGCCAATGGACAAATTCAATTTACCAGTAAAGAAGGCGTGGGCACTAGTTTTACGATTCAGTTTCCGTTGGTGCAGGTATAGTTTTTTCCTACCGCTTGGCTTTTTGTTGATCCACAAATAGCTGAAAGGCCGATAAGGAAAAACTACTTAGATTTTGAGCTCGGGTGAGGCCGGCTTTTTGAGCTACGAGCACACCGTATTTACAATCATCATATCCATCTGTGCTATGCGCATCTGGATTGATGGAGATCAGTACATTTTTATCAAGGGCTTTACCAATCCATCTCCAATCTATGTCGAGGCGGCGGGGGTGGGCATTGAGTTCAATTACCACATTATTAGCGGCACAGGCATCAATAATGATCTGATGGTCTAGAGGGTAACCATTTCTGCTAAGTAATAATCTGCCAGTCATATGGCCCAGGATAGAAGTAAAGGGGTTCTCAATGGCTTTTAGCAACCTGTTCATGGCCTTTTCCTGGTTCATTTTAAGGTTGGAATGCACCGAGGCAATCACCAGATCAAAACTATTGAGCACATGATCGGGGTAATCGAGGCTGCCATCATTGAGAATATCGCTTTCTATGCTTTTGAATATTTTAAAGGATTTGAGTTGGGGATTGATCTCGTCTATTTGCTGATGCTGGGCTCTAATGCGATCTTCTTGCAAGCCATTGGCATAGAAAGCCGATTTAGAATGATCGCTGATAACTAAGTATTGGAATCCTTTTTCAACAGCCACTTTGGCCATTTCTTCGATGGTATTGCTACCATCACTCCAGTTGCTATGACTATGAATAATTCCAGTTATCTGATCTGTTTCAATTACCGAAGGCAATTGATTGTTTTTTGCATCAACTACATTGGCTGCAGTTTCTCTTAGATAAGGAGCTATTGGACAAATATTGTTTTGGTTAAAAATAGCATTTTCAGAATCATAATTAAATGAAGGGTCCCATTCGGTTATTGTATTCCATGCAGTTAAAAATTCTGCACTGCAACTATTGATAAAAACACTAGCGTAAAAATTTTCAGCAGTTGCTAAATAAAATTGCAACAAGCAGTTTTCTTTTCCTTTAAAAGAAATTATTGATGCATTTTCTTCTATTATTTCATAAGCATTGGAACTGAAAAATGCGCGCAAATCATTGGCAGAATTGTTGGTTACCCACTCCAATTTGTTGATAACTTCTTGCTGTCTTCGGAATTCTCCACAGGCAAAAAAGGGGTTTTTGAAGGATAATTTTAATTTTTGATCAATTGCATCGGCATAGCTTTCTACTTGTTGATAGAGAAAACTTCCGAGTGTACCCATGTAAAATTCAATAGCTTCCTTAATATTTTTTTGTGTTTTTTCTCCGAAGCCTTTGTAAAGTGTTAATCGATTTTCGTTGCATGCATATAATAATTCTCCAAGTGTTTCTATTTCTAATTCTTTCCAGATGGTAGCAATTTTTTTCGGACCGATTCCTTTAATGCTCATCATCTCTAAAATACCAGGAGGAGTTTTTTGAATGTATTCTTGCAGTGCATTAAAATTACCCGTACTAATTTGTTCAACAATACTTTTACCAATACTTTCTCCAATTCCTTTAATGGAAAAAATTTTATCCTGCGGAAGTTCTGCTAATTGAACCGTAAGCTTCTCTATGGTGAAAGCCGCAGCAGCATAGGATTTGGCCTTGAAGGCGTTATCGCCATGTATGTCCATTAATTTGGCGAGCAAAGAAAAATTATCTGCAATGGCGTAGTTGTTCATCATACTGTAAAGTAATAAAGTGGATTGAGATATACACAAAAAAAATCCCGGATAAATCCGGGATTCTAAATCTATTTCTGTTAAAGAAACAAGATTACTACTTCTTCTTAGCAGCCTTCTTAGCAGCTTTCTTAGGAGCAGCTTTCTTTGCAGCTTTCTTAGGAGCAGCTTTCTTAGCAGCCTTCTTAGGAGCAGCTTTCTTAGCAGCTTTCTTAGGAGCAGCTTTCTTTGGTGCAGCTTTCTTAACAGCTTTTTTAGGAGCAGCTTTCTTAGCGGCTTTTTTTGCAGTTGCCATGTTTTTAGATTTAATGGTTAGTTAATAATG
>JBILRH010000173.1:0-3288 GCA_044372715.1 Sediminibacterium sp.
CGCCTGCCTGATTCATTTTCCATAAATCTGTACCTACTGGCGCAGCTTCTGGCGTAGTAATCATCTGGAATTTCAAGATATCATTCTTTTTGAACGCATCGATGATAGATTTAAATGCAGGAAATTTAGCAAGATTGTCTCCCTTCAACAAGAAAGCAGGTTCTTTTTGTCCTAAATAAGCATCTTTAATAACCCTCATCCAAATAGTCAGCTCATTATTAGCTGTATCTTTTACTGGTATTCCAGGTAATCTATCTCCTTTTCTTTGATCCTCAGGCATTGCTAAAAAAGAAGCCATACTGCCCAATGGTGCCCCAAAAAATAATGCATTTTGAAATGCTTTAAGATCTAGGTTAAGGTTTCTAGTGGTATTCAACGTATTGGCAACCACTTCTTTTTTGGCTTTGTCGTCCATTTCAATGAACACTTTACCATCCTTATCTAAAATAACCATTACATAATCCTTTTGGGGGGCTACTTTAGCAGCAACTGAATTGGGCGTAGTTACGGCAATGGCTTCAGAAGGCTTAAACTTGGTCGTTAAGATAAAGAACGACAACAAGAGAAAGGCTACGTCGCACATTGCAGTCATGTCGATAGTAGTACTCTTACGAGGTAATTTGGCTCTACCCATTATTATTTTTTTACAATTTCACTAATTAGATTCTAAAGAATTGCAATTCCATAAACAATCAATGATTATTTATAGTTAGCTGCAAAACTTTGGGTTAAAGTGAAACCAGATTCGTCAATTCCGTAAGTGATACCATCAATACGAGTAGTAAATACATTGTACATGATGATAGCTACTGCTGAAGTACCGATACCTAAAGCTGTATTAAACAAAGCCTCAGAAATACCTTTTGATAATTCACGAGCAGCGTCTCCACCACCTTCATCTCCTAATGCAGAGAATGATTTAATCATACCTAATACCGTACCAAATAGTCCTAACAAAGTTGCAACTGATGCAAGTGTTGAAAGAAATACCAAGTTTTTTTCTAGCATTGGTAATTCTAAAGCAGTTGCTTCTTCTACTTCTTTTTGAATGTTTAACACTTTTTGTTCTGTATCGAACTCTGTATTGCCAATCATTTCTTTGTATTTTTTCAAACCTGCTTTCATTACATTACCAACAGATCCTTTTTGCTTATCGCAAGCAGCCAAAGCTTTGTCTACTTCCTTATTAGCTAAATGAAACTGAACTGTACGAACAAATTCTGCAATACTTCCAGAACCTGCAGCTCTAGTTACTGTTAAAAATCTTTCAATACAGAAAGTAATAACAATAAAGAAACTACCAATTAGAACTGGAACAACAATTCCACCTTCATACATTTTACTTAACCCAGCTTTAGGTCCTTTATGCTGTGGCCAAAAACCACCACTTGGATCTGGCGTAGTGAAATTACTAGGTGCTCCTAATACAAATCTCCAGATAACATAACCCAAAATAATACATGCTAATGGAGCGATCCATGAAATTGCGTTGCTACTCTTCTTTGGGTGAACTGAAGGTGCGCTTTTTGCCGCTGCGGTTGGTTTTGTTTCAGCCATGACTCAATTGATTTTTGTTTTTTTAAAAATTTACAGTTGGTTTAAAAAATTTGACCCCACAATGCTACTAAAAAAATCCTTTATAATTAAAAACTTTTCTATGGCACCAAAAGGGCTTACAAAGTAGGGATTTTATTTAAAGCAACAAATTATCAATGCATAAACTTTCATTCCTTTTTACCGATTTTATCAATATTTATTGCCTTTCATCAAACTGTTCCTCGAAAAATATTGTTAAATCACACACATTTATATCTTTATCCCTTTATCTAACTATTAATTATGTCAATGAAAAAAATTTTAATCACATCAACTACTTGGGTGCTTGCTGTTGGTTTATTTGCACAGCAAAGACCCCAGAATCCAACACCACAAGGGCCTACAACCCCTGTTCCAACTACACAAACACTGCCGAATGGCGCCACTCCTCCTGCAGGAATGGGCGGATTTGGAGCTGCTCAACGTCAAGGTCCTAAAGCCTATAAAGACGTGATCACCGCTAAAGCCGTTTCAAAGCAAGGATTGTTTACTGTACATAAGGTTGAAGACAAATATTATTTTGAGATTGCCGATTCAATTTTTGGCAGAGAAATCTTATCCGTAGTTCGTTTTGCTAAAGTGCCGGCAGGTGCTGGTTATGGCGGCGAAATTGCCAACCAACAAAGCATTAGTTTTGAAAAAGGTCCTAATAACACTGTTTTCTTAAGAACTATAACCTTGGTTAATCAAGCAGCGGAAAATCAAGATATCTATAAGGCGGTTACTAATTCAAATTTAAACGCTATTGCTTCTGCATTTCCAATTGCTGCTTTTGGTAAAGATTCTTCTGGAGTGGTTATCGATGTTACAGACTTCTTCAAAGGAGATAATCAAGCCGTAAGCGTTAATCCAAATATTAAAAGAAGATATAGCCTATCTGCATTAGCACAAGACCGATCTTATATCGGCAAAATAAGTACTTATCCAATCAACACAGAGATTGTTACAGTAAAAACATACCAATCTGCCCCTTCCCTAGGACCTAGTATACCAGGTTTACCTCCAGCAACAGGAATTGCCGCTGCTAGAGATGCAGGTGCGGTAACCATGGAAATCAACACCTCATTATTGTTATTGCCTAAAGTGCCTATGCAACGTAGAATTGCTGATAAAAGAGTAGGATTCTTTACCGATGAATTTGTTCGCTATAGCGATTCACAGCAGAAAGTAGAAGACATAAGTTTTGCTGTTCGTTGGAGATTAGAACCAAAAGATGGAGAATGGGAAAAATGGAGAAGAGGTGAATTGGTTGAACCTAAAAAGCCGATTATTTATTATATAGATCCCGCTACGCCAAAACAATGGCGATTTCACCTAATTGCAGGTATCAATGATTGGCAAGCCGCTTTTGAAAAAGCAGGATTCAAGAATGCAATTATGGGTAAAGAATGGCCAGAAAACGACACCACAATGAGTATGGAAGATGCTCGTTTCTCAGTGGTTCGTTATTTTGCCTCAGATATAGCAAATGCTTACGGACCAAATGTTCATGATCCAAGAAGCGGAGAAATATTAGAGAGTCATATTGGTTGGTACCATAATGTAATGAAATTAGTACACGATTGGTATATGCTTCAAGCAGGCCCTAGTGATCCGGGTGCACGTAGCATGAAGTATGATGACCAATTAATGGGCGATTTAATTCGTTTTGTTTCTTCTCATGAAGTAGGCCATACTTTAGGCCTTCGTCAT
>JBILRH010000045.1:0-12462 GCA_044372715.1 Sediminibacterium sp.
GCCCAATGATGTATTACAAGGTAATATTTCAGGTGGGGTTTCTGGAGCTTTACACATTCATAATGTAGCAAAATATTATGGTGTTCCAGTAGTATTACACACTGATCATGCTGCTAAAAAATGGTTACCTTGGATCAGTGGCTTAATTGATGCAGGCGAGCAATTTTACAAGGAGAAGGGTCAGCCCCTTTTTAGCTCACATATGCTCGATTTATCCGAAGAACCATTAGAAGAAAATATTCATACTTCAGTAGAATTTTACAAGCGAATGGCACCATTGGGGATGAGTATTGAAATCGAGTTAGGGGTTACAGGGGGCGAAGAAGATGGTGTAGATAATAGTGGTGTTGAAAATGATAAATTATACACTCAACCACAACATGTGGCCTATTCTTATACTGAATTAAGTAAGGTTGGAAATATGTTTACGGTTGCAGCTGCATTTGGAAATGTGCATGGTGTTTATAGTCCAGGAAATGTAGAATTACGTCCGGAGATATTAAAAAATAGCCAAGAATATATTGAGCGTGAATTAAAAACTGGTAAAAAGCCTGTTTACTTTGTATTCCACGGAGGTAGTGGTTCTCCACAAGATCAAATCAGAGAAGCAATTAGTTATGGAGCAATTAAAATGAATATTGATACCGATTTACAATGGGCTTTCTGGGAAGGAATTCAACAATATTATAAAAAGAATGAGGCTTATTTACAAGGTCAATTAGGAAACCCTGAAGGAGCTGAGAAACCCAATAAAAAGTACTATGACCCTAGGGTTTGGTTACGTAAGGGTGAGGAAAGTTTCGCAAAACGCTTAGAACTTGCTTTTGAAGATTTAAACTGTATTAATAGAAACGCGTAAAGTATTCATTTTCAATTTTAAAGGCTGGAATTAATCATTCCGGCCTTTGTTGTCTAAAAACTCATGTAATGGTATTTTTACTATATTTATCGCCCCAATTGTATTGTATTTATGAAAAAAGAACGTGAAGAAGATATTGAATCAAATCTAGCTGGGTCAGAAGAAACTCAACAAACTGATGTAACTAAATCCCGTTGGTTTACAAGAAAAAGAAAAGGGATTCTAACTTCAACAGCTGATAAAAAAGAAACACCAGAAGGTTTATGGAATAAATGCCCAGAGTGTAACTTAATATGTACCACAACTGAATTAAAAGAAAACTTATTTGTTTGTCCTAAATGCAATCACCATCATAGAATTGGTAGTGAAGAATATTATGATTTATTATTTGATAATCAAGAATATACCGAACTATATGATAATATTAAAAGCAAAGATGCTTTAGGATTTACTGATTTAAAAAATTACCAAAAGAGATTAGACGATATACATGCTAAAACCGATTTGAAAGATTCAATGCGCGTTGCCGTTGGAAAAGTAAACGGTGAAGGAATAGTGATAGCTTGTATGGATTTCGAATTTATTGGAGGATCACTAGGTAGTGTTATGGGGGAAAAATTCAGTAGAGCAGTAGACTATTGTATACAGCACAAACTCCCCTATCTAGTAATTAGCAAAAGCGGTGGAGCAAGAATGATGGAAAGCGCATTTAGTTTAATGCAATTAGCAAAAACCAGCGGAAAACTTTCTCAGTTAAGCGATGCACAACTACCCTATATTTCATTCCTAACTGATCCAACATTTGGAGGAATTTCTGCAAGCTTTGGAATGTTGGGCGATTTAAATATTGCTGAACCAGGTGCCTTAATTGGTTTTGCTGGTCCACGTGTAATAAAAGAAACAATCAAAAAAGATCTTCCTGAAGGTTTTCAAAGAAGTGAATTTTTACTCGAGCATGGATTTCTCGATTTTATTGTAGATAGAAAAAACTTAAAGGACAAACTTTCTCAAGTAGTTCAATTATTTCGAAATTGAGTATTCAAAATAGACAGGCTTATTACAATTACCACATAGAAGATAAATATGAGGCTGGTATTGTATTGCTGGGAACTGAAGTAAAATCTATCCGTGAAGGAAAACTCAGCTTTAATGATGCTTTTTGCTTGTTTGATGATGGAGAATTATGGATTAGAGGCTTATTCATTGCATCTTATTCTCATGGCACTGTAAACAATCATATAGAAGTTCATGATCGAAAATTGTTGCTAAATAAACGAGAACTTAATAAGCTACAACTGAAATTAAAAGATAAAGGTTATACCGTAGTTCCATTAAAAGTATTTTTTAATGAAAAGCGATTTGTAAAAGTAGAAATAGGTTTAGGTAGAGGCAAGAAATTACATGATAAAAGAGAGACCATTAAAAACAGAGATGTAGCCAAAGAAATTAAACGGCATTTGGGTTAACCAAAATAAAAATATGAAATATGAAATATGAAAGATGAAAGATAAAAGATGAAAGACGATTTCTACTTTCTACTTTACACTTTCTACTTTCTGCTTTCATAATTTATATCAACGGTTCTTGTTGGCTTAAACAATGAAAACTACCTAGCCCCCAAATAATATCTGTTGAATCTATACCAACAATAGTTCTATCAGGAAAAGCTATTTCAATTATTTTCAACGCCTCGTCGTCTTTTTTACAGCGAAATGTTGGAACAATTACATATTTATTACTGATATAAAAATTGGCATAAGAAGCTGGCAGAGATTGATCCTCGTAGATTACTGGGTCTGGCATTGGCAATTCAATGATGTTGAGTTGTTTTCCATTTAACAAACGCATTTGTTTTAATTGTTTCAAATTTGTTTGCAATAACTCATAGTTCTCATTTGCCTGATTGGATTCTACAACAGTAATTACTGTATCTGAATTTACAAATCGAACAGTATCATCTATATGACCATCAGTATCATCCCCAACAATACCTTCTGCAACCCAAAGAACTTGCTGTACTCCATAATAGTCCAATAAATATTGTTCTATTTGAGCTTGATTTAAATGGGGATTTCGATTTTCATTTAGCAAACAACAGGTTGATGTTATCAATGTGCCAGCGCCATTAAAATCAACCGAACCTCCTTCCATAATAATGCCTGGATTGTATACAGGTAAATTAAAATGATTCCCAATTAAAGTAGGTATTACATCGTCTAAATCATATGGCGGATATTTATTACCCCATGCATTATAATTCCAATCTACAATTGCTTTTTTCTGATCAGCCAACGGATTAATTAAAAATGCAGGCCCATGATCTCTACACCATGCATCATTGGTTGGATGCATAAAAAATTCAACCATTTGCATGTTAACGCCTGCTTTTTCTAAATGATTAGTAGCTAATTGTTGCATCATAGCATTGGCAACATTAATTCTTACTTTTTCACTATCTGATAGGTATTTTATAAATAGGCTGTAGCTGGGATAAATAGCATCAATTTTACCAGGCCAACTAGCTTCTTTATGAGGCCAACTAAGCCAGGTAGCTTCATGTGGTGCAAACTCGGCAGGAAAATAATAACCTAAAGAAGCAGGAGTAATCATATTAATAGCAGTAGACATTTAAAAAACTTTGAACTTTTTTTTTCATTTAATGTTTAAAAAATAATTATTTGAATAAAGATTTCGCAACAATTATTTTTATTCAATTTCACTAATCTTCGTCAATATATCTTTTGGTGATTGGCTGATAAGAATCAATTCTTCTGTCGCGCATAAATGGCCAATGCGTTCTATATTGATCGGTTTTTGCGAGATCAATTTCAACCACTGTGTTTTCCTCTTGTTCATGCGAACCTTTGAACAATAATGTTCCAAAAGGATTAGACACAAAAGAACCACCCCAGAATTTCATTAATCCATTTTGCTCTACTCCTACCCGATTAACACTTACCACATGTACTCCATTAGCAACGGCATGACTTCTTTGGATAGTTTGCCAAGCGTTGTATTGTTCGGCATTGGTGGCTTCGTCCTGAGAACTGGCCCAACCAATTGCTGTAGGATAAAATAAAATTTCGGCACCCATTAAAGAAGTAATTCTTGCAGCTTCTGGATACCATTGATCCCAACAAATCAATACACCCAATGTGGCAAATTTTGTTTTAAAAACTTTATACCCTAAGTCTCCAGGAGTAAAATAAAACTTTTCATAATAAGCAGGATCATCAGGAATGTGCATTTTTCTATACTTACCTAAATAAGTTCCATCAGCATCTAATACTGCAGTAGTATTATGGTATAACCCCTGTGCCCTCTTTTCAAAAAGGGATGCTATAATTACTACATTCAATTCTGCAGCAATCTTACTGAGTTCATTGGTTGATTCACCAGGTATAGTTTCTGCAAGTTTAAAATGTTCGTAATCTTCTACATCACAAAAATACAAAGATGTAAAAAGTTCTTGCAAACAAACAATCTGCGCACCTTTAGCTGCAGCATCTTTAATTCCTTTTATCGCTTTTACTCTATTGTCTGTTACACTATTTGTGCAGCTCATTTGCACAAGGCCGATTTTTATTAAAGACATATGGGCTAATTATGTTGTTTTTTGAATGATAGCATCAAAACTACTAATACCAATGGTTTTTTGTGTGATAAAACCTTCACCGTATTCCACTCCTATTCTTTTTCCTAACATAGCATCTCTTCCTTTCAATGTTTCTAAAAATTGAGGAGAAGAGATATATGTTTGAGGTTCATTTAAATCAGGGTTATGAAATTGTGTTGTATATGCAAGTATCGACTCCATTTTACGATCGATAAATGAAGATATATCAACAATAAAATTGGGCTCTAAAAACCTGTCTTGTATATAATGAAATACATAAGATGGTCTCCACGCTTCTTGTAAATTGCCGTTAGTATCTTTTGTTTCTATTTTTATTAATCCCGCTAAAAAAGCAGCATCGGCAACAAGTTTAGCACTTTTACCATGATCTGGATGACGATCTTCTGGAGCATTTGCCAATACTATAGAAGGTTTAAATCTTCGTATGACTTCAATGATTTTTCGTTGATGCAATTCATCATTTTGTAAAAACCCATCTGCCATTTCCAAATTTTCTCTATGGTGAACTCCCAGAATTTTGGCCGCAGCAGTTGATTCAATCAATCTGGTTGCTGCAGAGCCACGGGTTCCTAATTCGCCCCTTGTTAAGTCGATAATTCCGGTTTTCTTTCCTTCTGCATTTGCTAATAACAAAGTGCCAGAACAACCCAGTTCCACATCATCTGGATGAACACCAAAAGCTAAAATATCTAATTGCATAAGCATTCAATTAAAACAAAGGTAATTAATGTATAGTCAAAAAAAATCCTGCCGTTGAGAGCAGGATTTATATTCAAAAATATTGAATTAGTCTTTCTTTGCGTAACGCTTTTTAAACTTATCAATTCTACCAGCTGTATCAACCAATACATTTTTACCAGTATAGAAAGGGTGTGAAGTATTAGAAATCTCCAATTTTACAACTGGATACTCTTTACCGTCTTCCCAAGTAATCGTTTCTTTGGTTTGAGCTGTAGATTTACTTAAAAAAGAAGTACCGTTACTCATGTCTTTGAAAACAACAAAACGATAACTTTCTGGATGGATACCTTGCTTCATAATTATTTGTTTAGGTGGTACGGATTTGGCCGTACGATTATTTAATTGGATGGCAAAATTAGTAAAAAAGCCTGTTTTTACCAAATCAAATAGCATTTTACGCCCAATTAGCTCTTCATGTTTACAAATTGGAGTGGAATCCCGAAATTTCCGGTTCTACATTTGGCTATAACTTCTTGTAAATCATCTAGTTTCTTGCCTGTAACCCTGATAATATCATCCATAATGGCTGCTTGAACCTTGAACCCATTGTCTTTAATCATTTTTACAATTTTCTTGGCATCCTCCTGTTTTAGGCCATTTCTAACAGAAACATCCTTTTTGATGACTTTTCCACTTGGATATGCATCCTTTGTAAAATCAAAGGCAGAACCATCAATACCTTGTTTCATCGATCTACTTATCAGAACATCAATTAATTGTTTCATTTGCATTTCGCTACCTACTTCTAGAGCAATAACAAAATCTTTCTTATTGAGCTCTACTTTAACAACCGTGTCTCTAAAGTCGTATCGAGTAGCAATTTCCTTTTTTACGGTATTGATAGCATTGTCTAGAATTTGCAGATCAACCGCACTTGCAATGTCAAATGAAGGCATAGATTTTTTTTCAAAGATAATAAATAGTTATTCGGAGTTTTATTAAATAAAACAAGAAACAAGGGTAAAAATTGAAACGAAGGCCGCATTATACTTTTTTTGCTGCCCATCTATTGGATTGAATAAATAACCAAATTCCTCCAAGTATCAACGCAAAGGAAATCAACTCAGCTTGGGTAGGATTAAAAACAAAATCATACTTGGTATTTACACGTATTTTTTCAATGAAAAAACGCTCAAGACCATTAAATATCATATATAGGCTAAATAATTTTCCAGGTACTTTAATTTTATTTCTAAGAAACCAGAGCACACCAAATAGAAAAAAACAAATAATGATTTCATATAATGGAGTTGGATAAACTGGCAAAGGAAGTTCATTACAAAACTGACCAACACAACCAGGAATTGCCACTCCTTCACCTATCACATTATGTGGAAATTTATAAGCCCACAGTATATCAGGTAACCAACTAAATGGTTTGGGTTGATTATTTACTATACCCCAGTCTCCATCTCCGCTAACCATGCAACCAATTCTTCCAAATGCATAAGCAAACATCATGGTGGTGGCCATTGAATCTAATAAATGAATGATGGAAATTCTATTTTTATGGGCATACCATAAAATAGCTATCCCTGCACAAATTAACCCTCCATAGAAAGTTAACCCACTAAATGAGATCAATGAACCAATGGGATCCTTCGCAAATTCATTCCAATTTTCTAGATTATGAAAGATTTTTGCACCTAAAAAACCAAATAGTGCTGCATAAATAACAATATCACCTACTCTATCCTGTGGCCAGATTCTAACAATTCGCTCTTCAGGTTTTTCCAGTTGTTCTTTTTTCTTTTCCCACCATTTTAATCCTCCAAAGATCAATGCCACAATCATTCCCGTCAAAAAATTGCCATTAGAAGACAATATAAAAGCTTGTGGATCATTTAGTGCATCAGGTATAGTAAATGCACCAATCAACTTGTATCCAAATACAAATCCTAACAATCCATTAACTATAAGTTCGGTCAATCCTGCTGGTTGACCTATCATGATTTTCTCTTCGGTAAACTGCAATAATCCTTGCTGCTGTTTTCTTCTCAATTCTATTGTTAGAATCCATGCAGAAAGTATAAATGAAAGCGCAACGAAAAATCCAAATGAATTCACCAGTTTTAAACCGCTTAATTCTATTCCGAATAAATCTTTAAATGCGTAATATAAATTAGGATACATATAATAAAATCCAGTTAAATGATTTGATATGCAATGTTAGTTAGAAATTGCGACAAATAGTAAGGCCCCACCCAAAGTGAGGCCCTTACTTACTAACCCATCTAAAAACACTCTTTATAAAAATTAATTACAATGCTCATTAAATACAGCAATCAAATGTTGTGCAATTACTTGCGCAGGTCTACCTTCGATCTGATGACGTTCAACCATACTCACCAATGAACCATCTTTAAACAAAGCAATAGCAGGTGATGATGGAGGATAAGGCAACATATGTTCTCTTACCTTATTAACTGCTTCAATATCAAAACCTGCGAAACTTGTAGCTAAACGATCGGGTTTTTTCATTGCATTTTGAACAGCCATTACAACCCCTGGTCTACAAGTTCCTGCAGCACATCCACAAACTGAATTGATAACAACCAACGTAGTACCTTCCAAATTCAAGGCATTATCTACTTCTGATGCAGATAATAATTCACTAAATCCTTCATCAGTTAACTCTGCCTTCATTGGCAATACAATCTCCGCTGGATACATATGCTAGATTTTTTGGAATTACAAAGATACAAAATTCAATGAAATGGAAAAATTGGACTTATAAATATGCCTAATTGTCCGATTATTAGATTAATTAGTGTCATATTGTCTGCAATGATTATGCTTGATTGCAGAGTTTGGCAACAAATGATACCTATTTTTCCTTTGGTATGTCATTTGAAATGTCATTTAATATTCAAAAAACTAAAAACCACATAAAATGACATTCTTAAAACAAAACAACCAAACAGTATTTGATGAATTAATGAATTCATTTCCTACAACATGGGGCAAAGATGTTCCTACTGGTTACCCAACAGCTAGTGTAAACATTTATGAAACAGATGATGCTTATCAATTATTGCTTAATGCTCCGGGAAGAGAAAAAGCGGATTTCAAATTGAATCTAGAAAAAGGAATTCTCACCATTAGTTATGAAAAAAGCAATCAACAAGAAGATAACAATTTAAAAACCATCAGAAAAGAATTTACTTACAGAAGCTTTAAAAGAAGCTTTAGCCTTGATGAACACATCAATGCAGAAGCAATTGAAGCAAAATATGAAAATGGGGTATTGAAATTATTGCTTCCTAAAAAGGCAGTATCAACAATAAATTCCAAGCAAATTGTAATTAACTAATGGTTTGTTTATAGATGGGTTAATAGGCCTCGAGTTTTTACTCGGGGCTTTTTTGTAATAATTTGCCTTATTCAACTACTAACCTTTTCAATGAAATATTTTTTTACATTTTTATTGGTTCTTGGGTTTGTTTTTTCAAGCATAAGCGCCCAACCAAAAGAATCCTCCTCATTGTTATGGGAGATCAATGGTAAAAATCTTTCAAAACCTTCCTACTTATTTGGCACTTTCCATTTAATCTGTGCTTCAGATTTCTCTATTAGCTCAATTTTGAATGAAAAATTAACCAATACCGAACAATTTTATGGAGAAATAGATATGAGCAAACCCAACTGGCAAACTGAAATGGCCATTGGTTTAATCATGAAGGATCATACCATAGAAGAATTGATGGGGAAATTGGAATTTGACAACGCTTCGAAAAAATTCAAAGAAATAACTGGAATGGATATGAATATGCTCAATAATGTTAAACCATTTATGAGTTTAAGCTTATTGGTACTCAATTCGATTCCATGCTCCGATAAAATTCAACCGGAAACGATGTTTATAAATATTGTTAATCAAAATAAAACACCTGTTTTCGGACTAGAAACAATTGCCGACCAAATGAGCGCAATAGATACCCAGCCTTTGGATGATCAAGCAAAATCATTAAAAAAGATGATTATGAATTTTGATAGTGTAAAGCTTGAAATGCAAAAAATGATTGAGCTTTATCAACTAAGAAATACGGATAGTTTATACGCATATATTCAAAAAAATGGTGGAGACAATGATTTTGAACAAGAATTATTGGTAAAAAGAAATCAAAAATGGTTACCAGTAATCACAAAAGCAATTAACCAAAAATCCAGTTTTTTTGCAGTTGGAGCCGGGCATTTAGGCGGCGAAACAGGAATTCTTAATTTACTTAGAAAAGAAGGTTATCAAGTAAAAGCAATAAAATACTAATTTTCACCAATGTCTGCAGAGAGCGAGTTTATTGGCCTTTTAAAAGAGTATCAAAAAATCATATACAAAGTATGCAATTTGTATATGCAATCTCATGCAGATAGAGATGACCTTTTTCAAGAAATAACATTGCAAGCTTGGAAAGCCTATGGCAATTTTAGGGGAGATTCAAAATTTTCTACTTGGCTATACAGGGTAGCATTAAATACAGCCATCACATTTTATAGAAAGGAAAAGAAAAATATAGTATTTAACGTTGAAACTATTCCTGAAATATCTGATAACAATATAGATCAGGTTGAGGAAAAAATCAAAGCGATGTATAAGGCAATTGGCGAATTGTCTAAAATAGACAAAGCCATAGTGATGCTTTATTTAGAGGATTACAGTTATGCTGATATAAGTGAAGTAGTGGGAATTACGGCAAATAATGTGGCTGTAAAAATGAACCGAATTAAAATAAAATTAAAAGAAGAAACAAAAAAATATTATACAACTCATTAAAATAGCGGATATGGAATTGGATGAATTTAAAAATATTTTAAATCAACAACTGGCAACAGATCATTTATACAGATCTGAGTCAGATATTGCAGCTTTGCTTAGAAAAAAAACAAATTCAATCATAGTAAAGATTAAAAGAAGTCTTTGGTTTGAAATTTCCTCTTGTATTCTGATTATTCTACTTTTTGGCTACTTGGGATTATCTAGCAAATACTCCTCTATAAATATTTACTTCTCCGTATTTACAATTGTGTTTGTTTCATTTATAATTATTCTATTTTATTTATTAAAGAAAATCAATCGTCTTAATACAAATAACCTATCTGTAAAAAATAATTTACAATCTATTGTTTCTATTTTAGAGGAATTCATGAAACGCTATTTTCAGTTTACCATGGCGTTAATTCCCATTTGCTTTGTATTTGCATTTTTTTTGGGATACAATGAAAAACAATCAATCGAACCTTTAGATGAGATCATCTTAAAACATAAACCAAGTTATAGTTTTATCACCATTTTTACTGTTGTATATATGACAAGCTTAACGGTAGGTATTTATTATTTCACCAAATGGTATTTGAAAAAACTATATGGTAATTATGTTAATGAATTGAAGATTTACATCAATGAGCTTAAGGAAAATGAATAAGTTTATTCAGTACAATTTCCTTTGCGTCTGGTATCAATAAGGTATTGAATTTTCCATTCATTTCGTAAACGAACCAATTGAAAGGAGTTTACCCCACAGTGGCTAAATACACCATTTCGAAAAAATTGATACGGCGTCCATACAATGGCCAATGGGCCATCTACTTTTACAAGATCAAACACAATTCTTTCATCGGCTAGCCCTTTTTGAATAGCGCTAATTTGCTTTACAAATGAAGCAAGTTCAGTGTTTTTCACAATATTATTTCCGGCTCTGTCTTGCGTGATGGTTTGCAAGAATGCACTATCAGCAAAACAAGATTGCAGTTTATTACCATCTGCCTCAAGCATGGCTTCGAAAAGACGACTAATGGTAGCTTTAACCGAATCAGTAGCTAATTGACCAAATGATGAAGAACTGTTGAGTAAGAAGATTAATAAAAAGGAAAGAATTTTTTTCATTCACAGTATTTTTTTTCGATAAACCAATATTTCATCTTTCTACTTTCATCTTTCTGCTTTCATCTTTCTACCTAAGGTATCCCAAAATCTTAAGCATGCTCTGCGCAGACTGCTCCTTAGCATATACCCAATCAATTAGTTTTCCAGATTTATCTTTTTCAATAATTACGTGCTTTGGTGATGGGATCAAACAATGTTTAATTCCACCATAGCCACTGATCTGATCCTGATAAGCTCCTGTATGAAAGAAACCTACATAAAGCGGTTCTTTATTAGATTCCTCTTCTTTTTTATCGGTGGTTTTTATTTTAGGAAGAAATACTTCGTTGATATGCTCCTCTGAATCGTAGTAATCGTGGCTGTCACAAGTAATTCCTCCAAGCACTACTCGATGGTATTCATTATCCCATTTATTAATTGGCAGCATGAGAAATTTTTCTCCAATACCCCAAGTATCGGGCAAAGTAGTAATAAAAGAGGAATCAATCATATACCAGCACTCACGGTCGTTCTGGATTTTTTCTCCTATTACACTATATATATGAGCCATGCTCTCCCCTACTGTAAAGCTGCCAAACTCAGTATAAATATTGGGCATGGGAACTTTTGCCTTCTTACATGCTTTTTTAATATTACCTACAATTTCATTTATCATGAATTGATAATCGTACTCAAAACCCAACGAATGTTTAATCGGAAATCCACCACCAATATTAATAGAATCCAATTCAGGACAAATCTTTTTTAATTGACAATAGAGGTTGATAATTTTATTTAACTCACTCCAATAATATATATCATCTTTAATTCCCTTGTTTAAAAAAATGTGCAACATTTTCAATTGGAACTTATCTTCATATCCTTCAATTTCATCTACATAAAATTCTAAGATATCTTTTGCCCTGATTCCTAAGCGGGAAGTATAAAAAGGAAAATTAGGTTCTTCTTCTGCTGCTACTCTAATACCAACAGAAAAAGGCGTTGCAGATCTAACACTTCGTTTATAGGCTTGTAACTCTTCTTTATTATCTAATATTGGAACAACGTTTTTAAATCCTGAATTAATCAATTTAGTAATACGAGAAGTATAGTTTTTTTGTTTATACCCATTGCAAATAATAAAGGTTTCCTTATTGATTTTTCTTCGTTGGTATAGTTTATTTATAATCTCAATATCATATGCATATGAAGTTTCCAAATGGATATTGTGCTTCAAGGTTTCTTCTACAATAAAAGAAAAATGAGAACTCTTTGTACAATAACAATAAAAATATTCTCCCTCATATTTGTGCTTTTTAAAAGCATTGGCAAACATGTTTTTGGCTTTATTAATTTGCATACCAA